>DBEZOM010000224.1:0-19888 GCA_048252855.1 Ruminococcus sp. | reverse complement strand
GAGTAGGCTCTACGCCCAGTTCTTCCTTTATTTTCTCATTGATCTTCTTAGCGCTCTCGAAAGAGTCGGAAAGTTTAGCTTCGAGAGCGAGCGCGCGGTGGATATTATCGCGGTATCTGTGCGCAAAAGTTTTCTTTACGCCGACAGCCATGTCATAATCGAACTTGGGTATCGACTGACCGCCGTGCTGATCGTTCTGGTTAGACTGTATCGCGATGCATGCGAGCGCGGCGTAGCTGGAAATATCGTTAGGCGTGCGCAGGAAGCCGTGGCCCGTCGAGAAGCCCTTATTGAAAAGCTTGGTGAGATCTATCTGTGTGCAGGTGGTGGTGAGGGTGTAGAAGTCGAGGTCGTGGATGTGGATAAAGCCCTCAGCGTGCGCCTTAGCGTGCTTGGGGTCGAGCACATACATCTCGTAAAACTCCTTAGCGCCTACCGAGCCGTACTTCAGCATCGTGCCCATAGCGGTATCGCCGTCGATGTTCGCGTTCTCGCGCTTGAGGTCGTTCTCCTTCGCGGGTTTGAACGTGAGATCTTCGTACACCTTCATAAGGCGGGTGTTCATCTCGCGTGCGCGTGTTCTCTCAGAACGGTAAAGTATGTAAGACTTGGCAGTAGAAGCATGACCCTCTTCGATCAGCACCTTTTCCACGCAGTCCTGAATCTGCTCAACGGTGGGGTAAGTGAGCTTTTTCTCCATCAGCATATCGCCGACTTTGCCCGCAAGCTCTAGCGCTTCCTCGTAATTCGTGCCGCCTACCGACTGGGCAGCCTTGTAGATAGCGTTGGCGATCTTTTCTATATTAAAGGTCACCTTTCTGCCATCGCGTTTCTGGATCTTGATTATCATTTCTCTTCCTCCGGTTTCGTATATCTGTAAATATCATATATTATCAATAAATCGTATGTACAGCCCGACTGAACGGCTGTGACATACTATATCTTGTGGTTTGAAAATCACCGTATTCAAGTATATAGTATTTTGCGTATTATGTCAAGTGCCGTTTTCACCAATTGAAAGCAACCTTTTTGTACAGTTTGCACAACCGCGGTTTAACAAATTAACTATTGCGGCAAAAGGCGTTTTGCGTGTGTGAAAGCTATGCCCGTCAAGTGGGTTATCAGCGTGCTATAAAGTTGATATACTTTACAGCAAATGTTCGCTTTATACGCTGCAAATCGCAGTTGAACGCTGCTCACCGCCGCGCTAAAAGTACAAAAAACCGCACTATTGCTGCGTGTTCTGCACATTGTAAGAAATTTCATGCCGACTATGTTTTTACCGTGTACTTGCATTTTGCTTTACACACAAGCGTGCCATATAAAAATCATATGGCATATATGTAAAACGGGAATACGGCGCACGGGCGCAAAAAAATCCGCCCCGTTTTTTATGACGGAACGGAAGCGGCGGCACGCTCAGTTCTCAGACTCGGTATGCGTTATCACGACGCCCTCACCGCGCTGTTTTGCGAGCACATCTTCCAGCGAGGTGTTGAGCATATATGCGAAAAACGTTATCAGCAGTACCATAACTGAGAAAATAAGGATAATATCTATTCTAAATCCGCCTTTGCGTTTCTTTTGTGCCATTTACGATCAAACCCTTTTATGATTTTCGGCGATTATAAAAATTCGACCTACTTATATTATACACCATACCGCGGATTTTTGCAAGTGTTATTTCAAAAAAAGTTGACATAAAAAAGATGGCTATGTTTCAAGCCATCTTACTTTACAGTATTGGTATCGCAAACCGCCTGCAATTGCAGGGGTTTCACGCATAGGTAAAGCTATTTTACTTTACTGTCTGAGATACACGCCGTTGGATTCGATATAGTCCTCCATATCGTCCTTATAGTCGAGATTGAGGGGGTCTACGTCCGCTTTGAGCGCGCGCTGACCTATATCGTGGCGGTAATGCACGTTTTCCCAGCTTATCTTTTCAACAGCCGCGTAGGACTTTTTCAGCGCTTCCGCCAACGTGAGAGCCGTGCAGGTTACGCCCAGAACTCTGCCGCCGTTGGTGAGGAATTTGCCGTCCGCAAGCTTTGTGCCCGCGTGGTAAACGAACGCGCCGTCTACCTGACCCATCTCGTTCAGACCGCTGATCTCCAGACCCTTGGGGTAAGAGAGGGGGTAACCGCCAGAAGCCATTACAACGCAGGTGCAGCTTCCCGACTTCCATTTGATGTTAACGTCGGCGAGCTTGTGGTCGTATATCGCTTCAAAGATCTCGCAGAGGTCGGCGTCGAGCATGGGGAGAACTACCTGCGTTTCGGGGTCGCCGAAGCGGCAGTTGTACTCGATGACCTTCGGGCCTTTCGGAGTGAGCATGAGTCCGAAATAGAGGCAGCCCTCAAAAGTCCTGCCCTCGGCGTTCATAGCCTCGATGGTCGGCTTGAAGATAGTTTCCATGCACTGCTTCGCAACATCGTCGGTGTAGTAAGGGTTGGGGGCAACCGTGCCCATTCCGCCGGTGTTCAGACCTTCGTCGCCGTCGAGAGCGCGCTTGTGATCCATCGAAGAGATCATCGGAACTACCGTCTTGCCGTCGGTAAACGAAAGCACCGAAACTTCGGGGCCCGTCAGAAACTCCTCGACTACTATCCTGGCGCTGGACTTGCCGAATTTCAGCTCGTCTATCATCTCGTGAACCGCGGCTACAGCCTCGTCCTCATTCTGCGCGAGGATTACGCCCTTGCCGAGCGCGAGGCCGTCCGCCTTTATAACGGTCGGATAGCTGTTCTGCTCTTTGATGTACTTTATCGCCGATTCGCTGTCGGTGAAAACTTCGTAGCCTGCGGTCGGGATATTGTACTTTTTCATCAGCTCTTTCGAGAACACTTTCGAGCCTTCGATTATCGCGGCGTTCGCCTTAGGACCGAATGTTTTGAAGCCCTTAGCCTGCAAAGCGTCTACCATGCCGAGCACGAGCGGGTCGTCGGGGGCAACTACCACCATATCGGGGTGCAGCTTTTCCGCGAGCGCCACTACGCCCTCTACATCTGTCGCCGCAACGTCGAAGCACTCGGCGTACTTTGATATACCGCCGTTGCCTGGCGTGCAGTAAAGCTTATCTACCTTGGGCGATTCTGCGAGCTTCATGATTATTGCGTGTTCTCTTCCGCCGCCGCCTACTACCAGTATTTTCATAATGTATCGGTCCTTTCTATACGGCTTACGGCGCAGATCTTGCACCCGCGCCCAGCCTTATTTTGCTTTTATCAGTTGAACTTGAAGCTGTCAAGCACCTTATTGAACTCGCTGTCGAGCTTGCTCATTACGCTGTCAGCCGCGCCGTAGCTGATGGCAACAAGGGTATCGTCCTTGTTTACAACTACCTGATGAATTTCCATAGTTACATCGTCGCTGAGCTTATAGCTGATGGTGAAAGTGTAGCTCTCAACGCCGTTGAGGGTGCTGGGCTCAGCCGCGGTAACTTCGTAGCCGTCGGTAGATTCGTAAGCCGAACGCATATCCTCAGCGTACTCGGAAACGGAAGTGCCCTTGAGCGACTCGTCAGACATAGAAACTACGTTGAAGTTAGCGGTAACCGCCATATCGTCGTCAAGGTCGCCTGCGTAAATGAACTGGCAGTCAGTGCCTGCGCCCTCGCTGTAAGTCCAAACGGCGGGATCAGCCTCGATGGTGTACTTTTCGCCGGTGTAAACGCCGTCAGCGTAGCCGGTATTTGCGTCGGCAGCGGATTCGTCAGCCACGCTCTCATCGGCAGTGCTTTCTTCAGCAGCACTCTCGTCTGCTGCGGACTCATCAGCGGCGCTTTCTTCAGCGGTGCTCTCAGCAGCAGATTCCTCAGCCGCAGACTCTTCAGCAGCGGTGGTAGCTGCGGTAGTTTCAGCCTTAGACTTAGTATCTTCCTTAGAAGAAGAATCGTCGCTCGCTCCGCAAGATGCCATTGCCATTACGGTCATAGCTGCAAGCAGTGCAGCAAGTGTCTTTTTGATCTTCATGATTTCCTTTACTCCTTTTCTATCAGTGGTGGAACAGTCTGATGCCTGTAAATGCCATAGCCATTCCGTATTTGTTGCAGGTTTCGATAACGTTGTCGTCGCGGATAGATCCACCCGGCTCGGCAATGTATTTTACGCCTGATTTGTGTGCTCTTTCGATGTTGTCGCCAAAGGGGAAGAATGCGTCAGAGCCTAAGCATACGTCGGTATTCTTTTCCAGCCATGCTTTCTTCTCCTCGCGGGTGAATACCGCGGGCTTTACCTTAAAGGTGTTCTGCCATACGCCCTCTGCGAGAACGTCCTCGTACTCGTCCGACATATAAACGTCTATCGCGTTATCACGGTCGGCGCGGCGGATATTATCGAGGAATTCCAGACCCATTACCTGCGGGCTCTGGCGCAGCCACCAGTTATCCGCTTTCTGACCCGCAAGGCGTGTGCAGTGTATTCTCGACTGCTGGCCCGCGCCTATGCCGATAGCCTGACCGTCCTTGACGTAGCAAACGGAGTTGGACTGGGTGTATTTCAGAGTGATGAGCGAGATGAGCAGATCTTCCTGCTTCTCCTTAGGTATCTCCTTATTTTCGGTAACGATGTTTTTCAGCATATTGAAGTCGATAGGCAGTTCCTGTCTGCCCTGCTCGAATGTTACGCCGTATACCTGCTTGCGCTCTATTGGCTCGGGCTTGTAGTTTTCGTCCATCTGAATGATGTTGTAAGTGCCCTTTCTCTTTGATTTCAGTATCTCGAGCGCTTCGTCGGTGTAGCCGGGGGCGATTATGCCGTCGGATACCTCGCGCTGTATCATCTTAGCGGTAGGCACGTCGCAAACATCGGAAAGCGCGATGAAGTCGCCGTAAGAGGACATTCTGTCCGCGCCGCGCGCTCTTGCATATGCGCAGGCAAGGGGCGAAAGCTCGCCGAGGTCGTCTACCCAGTAGATCTTTTTGAGCGTATCAGAAAGAGGTCTGCCGATAGCCGCGCCTGCGGGCGAAACGTGCTTGAAAGAGGTAGCCGCGGGCAGACCCGTAGCCTTTTTCAGCTCGCGAACAAGCTGCCAGCCGTTGAAAGCGTCGAGCAGGTTTATGTAGCCGGGTTTGCCGTTGAGAACTGTTATAGGCAGCTCCTCGCCGTTAGCCATGAATACTCTCGAGGGCTTCTGGTTAGGGTTGCAGCCGTATTTTAAAAGCATTTCATTTGCCATTTTTCAATTCCTCCGTATCGTGATGTCACTTAGTGTACTTGTTTACGACCTTGGTCTTTTCCTCGCCCGTAGCGATGTCGATGTATCTTACGAAAAGCGATACCTTGTTATCCTCGTTGAGCGCTTCCCAAAGACCATTGGTAAATTCCTCGATGCAGTTCGGGATATTTATCTTCTTCGGCTCGCCCTCAAAGCTGGGCAGCGGGCTGCCATCGCCCATGTAAGTGTGGATGAAGTGGCCCACGCCGTCTACGGGGTTGGTGTAGGTGAAAGTAAATCTCTCGCAGCAGCTGGGGTCACCGTCGGCGGATTTCAGTATGCTCATAGCGTAGTTGTAAGAGCCGCTTTCGACGTGCATTATGCCCGAAATTCTGGGGGTGTAGTTGGGCGCGTCGTCCTCATACTCGCGGGTGCGAAGCGACTGCTCAAAAGTCTGCTGTTTATCCATCAGCTCGTAGATAGTGTCGGTCTGGTCGCCGTTGGTAACTATCGTCTTGTTGCCAAGCTTTCTTACGGGCGAGTAGATGATAAGGTGCGGGTCGGAAAGCTTGCTGGGGTCGGCGGCTTCGGTCTTTATGCCGTCAGCCGTTTCGGTGAAAACGCGGTTGCGCGAATTCACGCTTCTGCCCATGATGAAGTACGCCGTTACAGCGCTCTTGCCATCGGCAGACTTGCCTATTATAATGCCTCTGCCGGGATAGGAATTGCTTTTCAGCTCTTCGTAAATATCAAGAGTTTTCATATTTTTTCCTCCATGCGTTACGCTTCCCCGAGGTAACACTCGGTCACGTTCGGTATTGTTATGACGCCGTTTTCGGCGTATCTTTCAAACATTTCGGCAAGCTCGGCTTTGTATTCATCGAAATGCTCGTCGCCATCTTTGAGCGAATACGAGCGCGAGAGCCTGTTGCCGATGAAAGCCTGCTTATCGAAATGAAGATCGTTTCTGAATATCTTCGTTTCAAAATTTTCAAAAAAGCCGCTCAGCACCTCGGCGCTTTTGCGCATAGGCGTGTTCAAGCCTTTTCTTATAAGGTAGTCGCCGCACCATTTTGCGCAGATACGGCTTATCTCCGCCGCTATCGGCGAAGCTTTCTCGTCGGTGTTCCATAGCAGAAGCACTTTTCCGTGCGGCTTTAGTATCCGCCGACATTCCGCCTTGAAAGCCGCCGCATCGAACCAATGAAAAGCCTGCGCCGCGGTGACAATATCCACGCTGTTGTCCGCAAGCTGCGTATCCTCGGCGGCGGTCTGCATAAAGCGAACTTTGCCGAGCCGCGCTTCGTCAGCGAGCGAAAGCCGAGCTTTTTCAAGCATATCGGCGTTCGGCTCTACGCAGATGATCTCTGCGTTTTCAAGCCTGCAAAGGCAGCGAGTGAATTTACCCGTGCCCGCGCCTATATCGGCTATCACTGCCCTGCCGCCGATATTCTCGCGAATTATCTGCAAGACCTCGGCGGGGTAGGACGGGCGATATTTTGAATACACTTCGGCAAATCCCGAAAATTTAGACCTGCCCGCGTTTTCGGTCGGCATATCTCAGCCCTCGTAATCGACGTAAGCCTTGCCGTCCTTAATAGTTATCCTGCCCTCGCAGAAAAGCGAGGCGGCTTTCGGCAGAAGCTTCCACTCTACGTTTTCCATAATGCGGCGCTGAAGTATCTCGGGGGTGTCGCCGTTTTCTACGGCTACCGTGCCTTGCAGGATTATCGCGCCCGCGTCTGCCTGCTCGTTTACGAAATGTATCGTCGCGCCCGAAACTTTCACGCCGTACTCCAGCGCTTTTTCGTGCACTTTAAGTCCGTAATAGCCCTCGCCGCAGAAAGAAGGTATCAGCGCGGGGTGTACGTTTATTATCTGATACGGGTAAGCTTCGGTAACGCATTTATCGAGTATCGTCATAAAGCCCGCGAGGATTATAAGGTCGGCGCGCTGCTTTTTCAGCTCGGCAAGTATCGCTTCGCTGTAAGCTTTGCTGTCGGCGTAATTTTTCCTCGGCAGGGTAACGCTCGCTATGCCCGCGTTTGCCGCACGTTCAAGCGCATACGCGCCCTCTTTTGAGGAGATAACGCAGCTTATCTTGCCGCCCTTTATCTCTCCCCTTTTCTCGGCGTCGATGAGCGCCTGCAAATTCGTGCCGCCGCCCGATACCAGTACGACTATATTTTTCATTACTCCATCTGCTCCTTTCAGAGTATTCATCAGCAGATGATAACGCCCTCTTCGCTCTCTACCAGTTCGCCGAGGATATAAGCGTTCTCGCCGGCGGCTTTCAGCGTTTCAACAGCCTTATCGGCGTCGTTCTTATCTACTACCACCGTCATGCCGACGCCCATGTTAAAGGTATTGAACATATCTCTCTCGGGGATCTTGCCTGTTTCGGCGATAACGTTGAATATCGGCAGTACCTGTACGGCGCTGCGCTCGATCTTAGCCGAAAGACCCTTAGGCAGAGATCTCGGTATATTCTCGTAGAAGCCGCCGCCAGTGATGTGCGAGATAGCCTTTACGTTTACCTTTTCGATAAGGCTCATGATAGCCTTTACATATATCTTGGTAGGTGTGAGCAGCACGCTGCCGAGAGGCGCACCCAGCTCGGAATTATGTCTTGCAAGGTTCTGCTCGTTTACGGTAAATACTTTTCTTACCAGCGAGAAGCCGTTGGAGTGTACGCCGCTGGAAGCGATAGCGATCATAACGTCGCCCGCCTTCTGCGTTTCGGGCTTGAGTATCTTGTCCTTATCGACAACGCCTACTGCAAAGCCTGCGAGATCGTACTCGTCTACGGGGTAGAAGCCTGGCATTTCAGCAGTTTCGCCGCCTATAAGCGCAGCGCCCGACTGTATGCAGCCCTCAGCAACGCCCGAAACTATCTGCGCTACCTTTTCGGGGTAGTTCTTGCCTACCGCGATGTAGTCGAGGAAAAACTGGGGCTTAGCGCCGCAGCAGATTATATCGTTGACGCACATAGCTACGCAGTCGATGCCGACTGTATCGTGCTTATCCATAAGGAAAGCTATCTTGAGCTTAGTGCCTACGCCGTCGGTACCCGAAACGAGTACGGGCTTGGTGATGCCTGTAAGGTCGAGCTCGTAAAGTCCGCCGAAGCCGCCGATACCGCTCAGCGCACCCGCCGTCATAGTCTTAGCGACGTGCTTTTTCATAAGCTCTACCGCCTTATAGCCAGCGGTAACGTCAACGCCCGCTTCCTTATAGCTTTCAGAAAAACTCTTCATGTTATATTCCTTTCATATCAAATCATTTACTGTCCGAAATTCTGTACTCAAATTTATCCTTTGGCATTTCTGCGGGTACTTCTATCGGGTACTGCTCGTTAAAGCAACCTACGCAGAAATCGCAGTCTGACTTGCCCGCAAGCTTTTTCACGCTCTCTACGCTGAGGTAGCCCAAGCTGTCTGCGCCGATGTGGCGGCAGATCTCCTCGTTAGTCATGTTGCAGGCTATGAGGTTCTCTTTGCTGTCAATATCCGTGCCGAAGTAGCATGGCGCTACGAAAGCGGGGCTGGATATACGTACGTGCACCTCGGTAGCCCCCGCCTCGCGCAGCAGGTTCACAATGCGCGCCGAGGTAGTTCCGCGGACTATCGAGTCGTCTATCATTACAACGCGCTTGCCCTTTACGGTAGAGGATATAGCGTTCAGCTTGATCTTTACCGAATTGGTACGCTCCGCCTGAGTAGGCTGGATAAACGTTCTGCCGATGTAGCGGTTTTTGATAAAACCTATGCCGTAAGGTATGCCGCTCTCCTGCGAAAATCCGAGCGCCGCGTCGAGACCCGAGTCTGGAACGCCTATAACTATATCCGCGTCAACGGGGTGCTCGCGCCAGAGGTATTTTCCTGCGCGAAGTCTTGCCATATGCACGCTCGAGCCTTCTATGACCGAGTCGGGGCGTGCGAAGTAAACATACTCAAACACGCAGATGTGGCCCTTGCTGCCGCAGTGCGTTTCGATAGACCTAACGCCGCTGTCGTCGATAACTACTATCTCGCCCGGTCTCAGATCTCTTACGAATTTAGCGCCGATGCTGTCGAAAGCGCAAGTCTCGCTGGAAACCACCCAGCTTTCGCCAAGCTTGCCGATAGATAGAGGACGGAAGCCCTCGGGGTCGCGCGCGGCTATAAGCTTCTGCGGCGACATTATCACCAGCGAGTACGCGCCCTTTACCCTGTACATCATCTGCTCTACCGCTTTTTCGATAGAGCCGCAGGCAAGGCGCTCTTCGGTTATCGCGTAAGAGATGACCTCGGTATCGTTAGTGGTATGGAAGATCATACCTTTGTTTTCGTACTGCATCCTCAGCTCGCGCGCATTGGTAAGGTTGCCGTTATGCGCTATCGCGAGAGGGCCTTTGCCGTGGCGGACTACCAGCGGCTGAGCGTTTGAAGCGTTGCAGCTTCCCGTTGTAGAGTAGCGCACATGGCCTATCGCCATATTGCCCTCGCCCAGAGCCTGAAGGCGGTCTTTATCGAACACCTGATTTACCAGACCCAGATCTTTATAATAATTGAACAATCCATCATCGTTCACTACGATGCCGCAGCTTTCCTGTCCACGGTGCTGAAGCGCATACAATCCCACATATGTCTGCGCGGCTACATCGCATTTTTTATCGGCGTAAATGCCGAATACCCCACATTCTTCATGAATATTGTCAAACATTTATTCATTACCTCCGTGGGCATTTTATCAATGGTCTTTCGGCGGCGAAAGCCTGCCCGCAGACCTGCAATGCCAAAATTTATAAAAACGTGCAAGCGGCAGGGAGCGCCCCACGCGCCTCTGCCGTCGCAATTCTAAACGAAATATCCGTTTGTGTTTGTCGGCGAAAAATTACTTTTCGCTGCCCATCAGGCGCTTCATGATCTCCTGATAAGCCTCTTCTACGCCGCCCATATCTCTGCGGAAGCGGTCTTTATCCAGCTTCTCGTGAGTGGTGCTGTCCCAGAAGCGGCAGGTGTCGGGAGAGATCTCGTCTGCAAGGATTATCTTGCCGTGGAATCTGCCGAACTCGATCTTGAAGTCGATGAGGTCGATGTTCATCTTCTTGAAGAAGCCGAGCATGAACTCGTTTACCTTGAAAGCGTACTTAGTGATGTCTGCGATCTCTTCTTCGGTAGCGAGGTCAAGACCGAGAGCGTAGTACTTATTGATAAAGGGGTCGCCCAGATCGTCGTTTTTGTAGCTGAACTCGAGAGTAGGCTGCTTGAGCTTAGTGCCCTCAGCAATGCCGAGCTTCTTAGAGAAGCTGCCGGCAGCTACGTTTCTTACGATGACCTCGAGAGGAACTATCTCTACCTTCTTAACGATGGTCTCTCTGTCGCTGATCTCTTCAACGAGGTGAGTAGGCACGCCCTCGTTCTCCAGCAGCTTGAACATATAGTTCGTCATCTTGTTATTGATAACGCCCTTGCCGGTGATAGTGCCCTTCTTTTCGCCGTTGAAAGCGGTAGCGTCGTCCTTGTAATCTACGATAACGAGATCAGGATCGTTAGTCGCGTAAACTTTCTTAGCCTTTCCTTCATAAAGCTGTTCGCCCTTTACTACGTTTGCCATGTTGATTTCCTCCTAAGATCATATGTAAAATTTGATTTTATGCTAATATAATGTCCGCAGCCTGCGCGGGAGTTTCGGCTATATAGTCAGCGCCCGCTTTTTCAAGCTCTTCCCTGCTGCCGTAGCCGTAAAGCACGCCTAGGCTGTCGATGCCCTCGGCAGCCGCGCCCTCTATATCGTGATGTCTGTCGCCGACCATAAGCGTTTTATCCGCCTCAGCCCCGCAGCTTTTCATGACATATCTTATTACAGCCGCCTTGTTGGTGCGCTCGCCTGCCATCTCCGCCCCGCCGACGAAATCGAAGTATTCGTCAAGGCCGAAGTGAGAGATTATCCTGCGCGCGTAGACCTCGGGCTTAGAGGTAGCCAGCGCCGTGCGCCTGCCCGCAGCCCTTATGCGCGAGAGCATTTCCGCCGCACCGCTGTAAACTGCGTTTTCAAATATTCCTATATCCTTATACCTTTCGCGATAAAGGCGCGTCGCCTCAGCCGCCTGCTCGTTATCCATACCGCAGAAATCGCGGAAAGAATCCATAAGCGGCGGGCCTATAAAGCGGTACAAACTGCTGCGCTGCGGAACATCTCTTCCCATCTGCCGCAGAGCGTGCTCTACGCAGTTGATAATGCCCTCAGCCGAGTCTGTTATAGTGCCGTCGAGGTCGAAAAGTATCAGTTCGTAATGTTTCAAATGTTTATATCCTCAAAGCTGAGCTATCTGCTCCTGAAGCGCCTTATCCTTAGCCTCTACGCCCTCTACCATTTCCTGCTTAGCCTTTTCAAGCTTTTCGGCAAGGGTATCGTCAGAAAGTGCGAGCATCTCTATCGCGAGCACCGCGGCGTTTTTCGCGCCATTCACTGCCACTGTTGCGACAGGTATGCCGCTTGGCATCTGAACGGTAGCGAGCAGAGCGTCAAGGCCCTCAAAAGTCGATTTTATCGGGATACCGATAACGGGCAGCGTGGTGTTTCCCGCGATGACTCCCGCCAGATGAGCCGCCATGCCGGCCGCGCAGATAATTATGCCAAAGCCGTTAGCCTTAGCGTTTTTCGCGAAATCAGCGGCAAGCTCTGGGGTGCGGTGAGCGCTCATAACGCGGCACTCAAAAGGCACGCCGTACTTTTTAAGCTCGATAAGCGCATTTTTCACGATAGGAAAATCGCTGTCTGAGCCCATGATAACTGCAACCTTTTTCATAAGAAAATTCCTCCATCATTACCATATGCAATAAAAAAACAGCAGCTATATGAAGCAAACTGCTGTTATAATACTGCTATAAATTACAATTAGAGTGCGAAAAGCCGAGGGTAGATCCGCCTTTAACGGAAATATCCTTACATAAATATGAAAAGAATCGGCGCTCAAAATTCTGCATATCGCAAACCATTCCTTTCAGAAGCTCGCACGGGGGAAGGCGGCATAACTCAAAACAGCCGCCGCGGCACGCCGCCGGCATAATACCCGCGGCATACCCTATATATATTGTACAATATTTTCGCCCGAAATTCAACAGAATTTGATATAAAATTTGTTACTGATTTATTGCTGATAATTGTGCAATTTCACAACGCAGCGGCGGGGTCAGTCGTACAAGTGGTGGTCGGAAAAGCTGCGCATACCATATATATTGGCGGCGGCGTGCTTATCCTCGCCCAGCACCAAACTTTCGCGGCGCTCGGGCGAAAGCTGCATAAAAACTTTGAAAGCGGCGGGGTTCTGCGCCATAGCCATCGAAAGCCCCAAAGGAATATCGCTGCTGCGGGCGGGTCTTTTTCTGCACATAAATTTTCACCTCCTGCGATGTATCTGTAAAAATATTATCCGCCGAAAAATAAATTTTATGCCTGAAAAAAGTTGACTTTGCGGCGATAACGTGTTAAAATTAAAGCAGTTGTAATTACGAAAAAACGGAGGATACAGGTATTGGAAGGACTTTATCAGATAAAGACCGTGAACGAGATAATGCAGCGCCACGGCTTTTCTTTTTCAAAAAAGCTGGGGCAGAATTTTCTCATAAACCCCGCCGTATGCCCGCGGATAGCCGAGATGGGCGGCGCGGAAAAGGGCGCGGGGATAATCGAGATAGGCACGGGCGTAGGTGTTTTGACGCACGAGCTGGCGAAGCGCGCGGACAAAGTTTGCGCGATAGAGCTTGACGAGCGGCTGATACCCGTGCTGGCGGAAACGCTTGCGGAGCACGACAACGTGAAGATAATAAACGCCGACATCATGCAGACCGACCTGAAAAAGCTCATCGACGAGGAGTTTCAGAGGCTGAACGTGGCTGTGTGCGCTAATCTGCCCTACTACATCACATCGCCGATAATAATGCGCCTGCTGGAAGAGCGCCTGCCGATAAAGTCGGTAACGGTGATGGTGCAGAAAGAGGCGGGTGTGCGGCTCTGCGCCGAAACGGGCACGCGCGAGAGCGGCGCGGTAACATTCGCGGTGCGGTATTTTTCCGAGCCGAAGAAGCTTTTCGACGTATCGCGCGGCAGCTTTTACCCTGCGCCGAACGTCGATAGCTGCGTTATCAGATTCGACCTGCGCGAGCATACTCCCGAGGGCGTAACGGACGAAAAATTTTTCTTCAAGGTAGTCCGCGCGGCTTTTCAGCAGCGGCGCAAAACGCTCTGCAACTCGGTATCGGCGACCATCGGCGCGGAGAAATCCACGGTGATAAGCGCGGCGGAAGCGGCGGGGCTAAGCCCAACGATACGCCCCGAAGCCATGAGCATGGAGCAGATGATAGCGTTCTCCGAGCAGCTCAAAAAGATGATATAAAGCAAAAAAGCCTCCCTCTGTTAAAATTTTATACAGAGAGAGGCTTTATCTATATCATCGGCGAGAAGCCGTATATCGACATTATATTCATCGCGGGCAGGATAAGTTCGCGGCGGAATACGACATTTTCGGCACGAAGCCGCACCGAATATCATACACTGATATGAAGGGGGTGGTATAATGCCATGAATTTCGTAAATTTTGATAACTCTGCCACTACGTTCCCGAAGCCGCCGAGCGTTGCGGCGGCGGTGCAGACGGCTTTCACGCGGTACGGCGGAAACCCCGGCAGGGGCGGTCACAAGCTATCGGTCGCTACATCTGAGCAGGTGTTCAAGACGCGCGCGGCGGCGGCTGAGATGTTCGGCGCGCAGCCGCAGAACGCTGTTTTTGCCGCAAACTGCACCGCCGCGCTGAATATGGCGATAAAGGGAATGATGCAGTACGGCGGGCACATCATAATCTCAGACTACGAGCACAACTCAGTTTTCCGCCCCGTATACGCGCTCTACAAGCGGCGCGGGGCGACATTTTCCGTAGCGCAGATCAGCAACAGCGACGAGGAAACGGTAGAGAATTTCCGCAGGCTGATACGCAGCGACACGAAGTGCATATGCTGCATGGCGGCATCAAACGTAACGGGGCGGCTGATGCCGATACGCGAGCTTGCAGAGCTTTGCCGCAGCTACGGGATATGCTTTATCACCGACGCGGCGCAGGCGGCGGGGCTTATCGACCTAAAAGTCGGCGGCGGGGTGAGCTTCATATGCGCTTCGGGGCACAAGGCGCTCTACGGGCCTTCGGGCACGGGTCTGCTTATCTCGAGCGGCGAATACGAGCTGAGCACGATAATGGAGGGCGGCACGGGCGCGACCTCAGAGCAGCCCGAGCAAACGCCTTTCCTGCCCGAGCGGCTGGAGAGCGGAACTGTCAACACGGCAGGCATAATAGGTCTGCGGGCGGGGCTGGAGTTTGTAAAGACGAAAACTCCGCAGCGGATATTGGCGCACGAGATCTCGCTCTGCGAGCAGTTTGAGCAGGGCATCTCGCGGATAAAGGACGTAAAGCTTTACCGCATCGACCGCCGCGCGCCGATAGTTTCTTTCAACATCGGCGAGAAAAATTCGCAGCGGGTATCGGCGGCGCTTTCGGAAAAAGGCTTCGCGCTGAGGGGCGGGCTGCACTGCGCTCCGCTGGCGCACCGCACGCTCGGCACGCTGGAGCAAGGCACGGTGCGCTTCTCGCCCGCCGCTTTCAACAATTCGCGGCAGGTGGATAGCTTGATACGGGCGGTGGCTAAGACGGCTAAGGAATTGTGATGATAAAAAAAAGCGGCAGGCCGTAAAAAAACCTGCCGTTTTATCATTCTGCGATACATCAATTCTTTTTCATCAGCGCTTCGATAAGGTCATTCAGCCTTTTGGCATACATCAGCGGGATATTGTGCGCGGCGTTTTGCCATATCTCGCACTTGCATTTCGGATTTTTCTGCGCGAGCGCTTTTACGCTTCCCGTCACTTCCGCCTGCTCTTTTGAGCCTGCGAGGGCATATATCGGCACATTTACATTCTCAAAACCCTTTAGCGAATCAAGCGTTATGCCGTTATCCACCGAATTTCTCACCGTTTCGATGGTGACTTTCTGCATCTGCTCTGCAAAGACCTTGCGCCGGGGCTTCGTCAGACCGTTCATAAAGCCGACAAAACTGCAGAGCCACTTTTTCTTAAACAGCGCGAACTGTTTTTCGTTCTGCGCCATTACGGTATTGAGCATTTCAGCGTTTTTATCCAGCCACGGGCTGATGACGACCGCGGATGTAAAAAGCTCGCCGTGCTCCGAAAGCAGCTTGCAAGCTACCTGCGCGCCGAGCGAAAAGCCTACAAGCGCGACCCTCTGCCCCAGACCCGCGATGTACTCAGCCAGAGCGTTTACCTGCGCCTGCGCTTCAAAAGTCTTATCCGTTTCATTGCCATAGCCCATAAGATGCGGAATTATCAGATGATACTTTTCCGCAAGCGGATACTGCTTTGCAAAAGTATGAACGAAATTTGCGCCGTGCAGCATCACGATCATCTTTTCATTTTCTTTGCCATATTCCTCAGCATACATATTTTCCGACCCCCCATTTTTTGTTGTACAAAGTTTACCTATTATGATTATACATCATCGGCGGCCGATATGTCAACTAATCGCTGCATATTTATAGAAAAAGATCCGCCGCACTGTAAAATGCAGCAGATCTTTCAGCTAAACTATTTTATTGCCTTATTCCAGCTCGAAAGCGCCAGTGTAAAGCTGATAATACTTGCCTTTTTCGGCTATCAGCTTGTCGTGGCTGCCGCGCTCGATTATCCTGCCCTGCTCGAGCACCATGATAACGTCGGAATTGCGCACGGTGGAGAGGCGGTGGGCTATTACGAAAACCGTTCTGCCGTACATCAGTCCGTCCATGCCGCGCTGTACCAGCGCCTCGGTGCGGGTGTCGATTGAGGAGGTAGCTTCGTCCAGTATCATTACGGGCGGGTCGGCTACCGCTGCGCGGGCTATCGAGATAAGCTGGCGCTGACCCTGCGAGAGGTTCGCGCCGTTGCCCGTGAGCATGGTATTATAACCCTCGGGCAAACGTCTGATGAAATCGTCGGCGTTTGCAAGGCGCGCCGCGGCTATGCACTCTTCGTCGCTGGCGGCGAGGTTGCCGTAGCGGATATTATCCATTACCGTGCCCGTAAAGAGGTTTACGTCCTGCAAAACTATGCCGAGCGAGCGGCGCAGATCGTCTTTCTTTATCTTGTTGATATTTATGCCGTCGTAGCGTATCTTGCCGTCGGCAATGTCGTAAAAGCGGTTGATAAGGTTGGTGATAGTTGTCTTTCCTGCGCCCGTTGCGCCTACGAAAGCTACCTTTTCGCCGGGGTTCGCGTAGATGGAAACATCGTGCAGAACTATCTTTTCGGGCACATAGCCGAAATCTACATGGTCGAACTCTACATGGCCGGTAACCTTAGTCAGCGTTACGCTGCCGTCCTCGTGGGGGTGCTTCCAAGCCCAAATGTTGGTGCGCTCTTCGCACTCTACAAGCTCATCGTTAGCACCGTACTTAGCGTTTACAAGGGTAACGTAGCCATCGTCGGTTTCGGGCTGCTCGTCGATAAGGTCGTAAATTCTCGAAGCGCCCGCCATAGCCATAGCTACCGCGTTTATCTGCTGAGAGATATTTGAAACGTTCTGGCTGAACTGGCGCACCATTCCGAGGAAGGGCACTACTACCGCTATGCTCATAGCCTGACCCGAGAGGGAGAGGTTCGGAACATTCAGCGTTATCAGCACGCCGCCGATGAAAGCCGCGAGGATATAGAGTATATTGCCGATATTGCCCATGATAGGCATGAGGATATTTGCGTACTTGTTAGCGTTGTTGGCGTCGTTAAAGAGCTGCTCGTTTATCTTATCGAAGTCCTGCTTAGCGTGGCTCTCGTGGCAGAATACTTTTACTACCTTCTGACCCTCTATCATTTCTTCGATGTAGCCCTCGGCTTTACCGAGCGACTTCTGCTGTTTTACGAAGTGCTTCGCGCTCTTGCCGCCGATGTTTTTGGTGACCCAAAGCATGAGCAGAACGCCCGCTACCACGATAAGCGTCATCCAAACGCTGAGGTAGAGCATTACGAAAAAGAGCACAAGCAGTGTAAGACCTGCGGTGAGCGCCTGCGGCAGTGCCTGCGAGATGAGCTGGCGCAGGGTGTCAATATCGTTGGTGTAGTGGCTCATTATATCGCCGTGGGGGTGCTGGTCGAAATACTTTATCGGCAGCTTTTCCATGCGCTTGAACATCTTCTCGCGCATTTTAGCGAGGTGGCCCTGCGTTACGACAGCCATATTCAGCGTGTAAACGGTGGTCGCGAGTATTCCTATAACGTATATCGCGATCATCAGTCCGATAACTTTTGTAAGCCCCGGCTTTGCGTACTCCATAGCGGCGGCCGCTCCGTCGGCGCTGTAAACTTTCAGCGCTTTCTCAATTACCGAGATAAGCTGGTTCATGAAAAGCGAGGATACGGTGCTCGCTACTGCGCTTATAATTATGCAGAAGATTACCAGCGTAAGGCGCTTTTTATAATTGCTGAAAAGGTCTTTCAGTATCCTGCCCATCTGCGGCTTCGGCGCATTAGGGTCTTTTACATACGGCTTCTTAGGCATTTGTATCCTCCTCTCCGCTGTTCTTGTTCTGCGAGGTATAAACTTCGCGGTAGATCTCGTTGTTTTCAAGCAGCTCTTCGTGAGTGCCTACTCCGTTTATCCTGCCGCCCTCGAGAACTACTATCTGGTCAGCCTCCTGCACTGAAGAGATACGCTGAGCTATTATTATCTTGGTAGTATCGGGTATCTCTTCGGCGAAAGCTTTTCTTATCAGCGCGTCGGTCTTTGTATCTACCGCGCTGGTGGAGTCGTCAAGAATGAGTATCTTCGGCTTTTTGAGCAGCGCGCGGGCTATGCAAAGGCGCTGTTTCTGACCGCCCGAAACGTTAGTACCGCCCTGCTCTATATAGGTATCGTACTTATCGGGGAACTTCTGAACAAATTCGTCAGCCTGCGCGAGTTTGCAAACGCGCTCCAGCTCTTCATCGCTGGCGTTTTCATCGCCCCAGCGCAGGTTTTCTTTAATAGTGCCTGAGAAAAGAACGTTTTTCTGAAGAACTACGGCTACCTGATCGCGCAGGGTCTTTATATCGTACTCGCGGACATCTCTGCCGCCTACCTTTACCGAGCCGCCCGTAACGTCGTAAAGGCGGGGGATAAGCTGTATCAGCGAGGACTTTGAGCTTCCCGTTCCGCCGATAACGCCTATCGTCTGACCCGACTTGATATGCAGGTCTATGCCTTCGAGCACGTTTTTCTCAGCGTCGGCCGAGTAAGCGAAGTTTACGTTATCGAAATCTACGCTGCCGTCTTTTACGGTGGTAACAGCGTTTTCGGGATTTTTGATGGTGCTCTCATCGTCGAGCACTTCGCAGATACGTCTTGCGGAAGCTACCGACATAGTTACCATAACGAAGATCATCGAGATCATCATAAGGCTCATGAGTATCTGCATACTGTAAGTTATCATACTGGAGAGGTCGCCGACATTGAAAGCCGAGCCGCCGCTGCGGATTATCAGTACCGCGCCGAAGAGCGAAACGGCGGTCATGGTGACGTACATACAAAACTGCATCAGCGGAGAGTTGAAAGCAAGTATCTTCTCTACGCGGGTGAAGTTGCGTTTCAGCTCCTGCGAAGCTTCGTTGAACTTGTTTATCTCGTAATCTTCGCGAACGTAAGCCTTTACTACGCGGATACCGTTTACGTTCTCCTGCACCGATTCATTCAGCGCGTCGTACTTTTTGAAAAGGCGGTTGAATATCGGCATAGAGATCTTTATCATAAGACCCAAGCCTATCGCCAGTACGGGGACTATAAAGAGGTATGTCATAGCGAGCGAGGGGCTCATGAGTATCGACATCACCAGCGCGAATATCAGCATAAAGGGGCACCTTACCGCTATACGGATTATCATCATATAGGCGTTCTGCACGTTGGTAACGTCGGTTGTAAGGCGGGTAACAAGGCTAGAGGTCGAGAACTTATCAATATTCGCGAACGAAAAGCCCTGCACCTTATAGAAAAGGTCTTTACGCAGATTTTTTGCAAAACCGCTGGAAGCCCTGGCGCAGAAGTAGCCCGAAAGCGCTCCGCAAAGCAGCGAAAGGCAGGCCATTACGAAAACTACCAGACCGTACTTAACTATAACGCCGAGTCCGCAGCCGCGCTGTATGTTATTTACCAGCAGCGCTATAACGTAAGGGATAATACATTCAAGCACTACCTCTAAGGCTACGAAAACGGGCGTTAGGGTAGAATCTTTCTTATACTCCCTGATACAGGAAGCAAGCTTTTTTATCATATTCCTTTTTCCTCCGTTTCACTAAGATTTTTTACTATCATATCGCACACCTCGAAGAAATTCTCGAGCATATCGGGCGGTATATCTTTCACCACATCGCGCTCTATAGCGTCGAAGCGCTCTATCGTTTCGGCGTTTAGGCGTCTGCCCTTTTCGGTTATCACCAGCTTTTTAAGGCGTGCGTCGCTGGGAACCGACTGCCGCTCGATCAAGCCTTTCTGCACCATAAGGCAGATGGTCTTTGAAACAGTAGCGCGGCGGACGTGAAATTCCTCTTCCAGATCTCGCTGAAAAACATCTCTGCCGTCATTATGCACCAAGTAGCCGAGTATCCAGCCGTTCGAGCCGCTGATAGCCTCGTCCTCGCTGTTGAGTGAGCTATTGAAGCGGCGGTGGATAAGGTTTGAGAT
>DBEZOM010000223.1:0-6180 GCA_048252855.1 Ruminococcus sp. | reverse complement strand
AAACAACGAGGACAAAAGAGTACATTTAAGATAGGTCCGCGGCGGATCGCGCTCGCGATGGCGCAGACGGAAATGCTGAAAGCGGCGCTGGAGCAGGCGGGCGCGGCGGCGGAGATAGTGACGTTTACCACGCGCGGCGACAGGATACTCGACAAGCCGCTCGAGAAGATAGGCGGCAAGGGCGTATTCGTCGCGGAGATAGAGGCGGCGCTGCAAAGCGGCGAGATAGACATAGCGGTGCACAGCGCGAAAGACCTGCCGCTGGAGCTTGGCGCGGGGCTGGAGATAGGCGGCGTACTGCCGCGCGGCGATCAGCGGGATATGCTGATAAGCGCGGGCAGGAAATTTGCACGGGACGAGGTATTCACCGTCGGCACGGGAAGCGGCAGGCGGCGGGCAAACCTGCGCGAGATGTACCCGAACGCGCAGTTTGCCGACATACGAGGAAACGTTGACACGCGGCTGAAAAAGCTGGCGGCGGGCGAGTACGACGCGATAATTTTATGCGCGGCGGGGATTGAACGTCTGGGCTTGGATATGAGCGGTTACGAGTACGAATATTTGGACAGTTACGAATTTGTGCCCGCGCCGTGTCAAGGGGTGATCGCGACGGAATGCAAGGCTAACAGCGCGGCGGCGGAAGTGCTCGCGAAAATTTCAGACGAGAAAACCATGCGCTGTTTTGAATTCGAGCGCGAAGTTATACGGCTTTTGGGCGCGGACTGCACTTCGCCGATAGGAGTATTCAGCGAGGTGCGCGGCGGCACGATAAGCGGCATCATCTCAGACGGGCGCGGCGGAAAGGTGCGCGGCGAGAGCGGCATCGGCGAAAGATACACACTTGCAAAGGAGCTGACGGAAAAGCTATGAAGGGCAAAGTAACGCTTATCGGCGCGGGCTGCGGCGACTACGACCTCATAACACTGCGCGGAAAGCGTGCGCTCGAGAAGTGCGACACCGTGATATACGACGCGCTGATAGACGAGCGCCTGCTGGACAACTGCCGCGAGGGGGCGGAGAAGATATGCGTCGGCAAGCGCGCGGGGCGGCACTCGAGCAAGCAGGAGGAGATAAACGAACTGCTGGTGCGAAAGGCGAGCGAAGGGCGAAACGTAGCGCGGCTGAAAGGCGGCGACCCATTCGTTTTCGGGCGCGGCGGCGAGGAGATACTGGCGCTGAGGGCCGAGGGGATAGCGTACAGCGTTGTGCCGGGGGTGACCTCGTGCGTGGCGGTGCCCGAGCTTGCGGGGATACCCGTTACCCACCGCGGAACGGCGCGGAGTTTTCACGTCATAACGGGGCACACGGCGGACGATCTGCTGCCGGAGAATTTTGAAAGCTACGCAAAATGCGACGGTACGCTGGTATTTCTGATGGGGCTGAAACATCTGCCCGAGATAGCGCGGCGGCTGACCGAGAACGGCATGAACGACGAAACGCCCGCGGCGGTAATATCGAGCGGGGCGACGGCAAGAGCGCGCGCGGCCAGGGCATCGCTGAAAAACATCACGGCGGAGAGCGAACGTTTAGAGATGAAAGCGCCCGCAGTGATCGTAGTCGGCGAAACGGCGGCTTTCGACTTTTCGGCCGAGAATGCGCCGCCGCTTTACGGAAAGACCATCGCGATAACGGCGACGCCTGCGCTATCCACACGGCTGATCGGCGCGTTCACAGACCTCGGCGCATATGCATTCAGGGCGGCGGATTTCGACACGCGCGAGCTTTTCGGCGGCGAGATAGACAGAGCGTTCGCAGAACTGGAAAGCTACTCGGCGATAGCGCTTTCAAGCCCGAACGGCGCGGAGGTATTCATCAAAAAAATGCGCGAAAAGCGGATAGACATACGGCGGCTGAGCGGGATAAAGCTCGCGGCTATCGGCAGCGGCACGGCTAAGCGGCTGGCGGAAGCGGGGCTTTACGCCGACATAGTTCCCGAGAAATTTACTGCGGCGGAACTTGGCAAAGCGCTCGCGGAGCGGCTCACGGAGGGTGAAAAACTGCTGATAATGCGCTCGAGCGACGGCTCGCCCGAGCTTACAGCGCCGCTTATTTATAAAGGTATAAAGTTTGACGACGTAAACATCTACGAGCCGATATACGGCGGCGGAACGGCTGTTTCGGCGGACTTTGCAGTATTCACGAGCGCGGGCGGCGCGCGGAATTTCTTTAGCGGAAACGGCACGCTCGGCGGCGCAAAAGCTATCGCGATAGGCGAAGTGACCGCGGCGGAGCTGAAACGGCAGGGAGTAAAAAACATCGCGATACCGCGCGAAAGCACGGCTGACGGAATAATCGAAAAGATCTTGGAGGAAGTAAAATGCGAAGATTCAGAAGGCTGAGGGCTACGCCCGCAATGAGAAAAATGGTACGCGAAACGCGCCTTAGCGCGGCGGACATGATATATCCGATATTCGTAGAAAAGGGCGAGGGTTTGACCGCGCCGGTAGACTCTATGCCGACGGTGTACCGCTACTCTATCGACAAACTGGAAGAGATACTGCCGCAGATAGCGGAGAGCGGGATAGCGGGACTGCTGATATTCGGCGTGCCGAAGCACAAGGACGAATTTGCGACCGAAGCGTACTGCGACGAGGGAGTTACCCAGCAGGCGATACGGTACATCAAGAAAAATTATCCCGAGCTGATAGTGATCGCCGACGTTTGCCTTTGCGAATACACCAACCACGGGCACTGCGGAGTTATCTGCGGCGAAAAGATACTCAACGACGAAACGCTTCCCCTGCTGAGCAAAATGGCTGTAAGCATGGCGAAAGCGGGGGCGGACATCATCGCGCCCTCAGACATGATGGACGGAAGAGTTGCGGCTATACGCGCGGCGCTTGACGAGAGCGGATATATCGACGTGCCTATAATGTCATACAGCGCGAAATTTGCGTCGGGCTACTACTCGCCTTTCCGCGACGCGGCAGACTCAGCGCCCTCATTCGGCGACAGAAAGACCTACCAGATGGACCCCGCAAACCGCCGCGAAGCACTGCGCGAGATAGCGGACGACATCGACGAAGGTGCGGACATGGTGATGGTAAAGCCCGCACTGCCCTACCTAGACATACTGCGCGAGGCTCGCGACATGACCGACCTGCCGCTGGCGGCTTACAACGTGAGCGGAGAATTTTCGATGGTAAAGGCGGCGGCGAAGCTGGGCTGGATAGACGAAAAGCGGATAGTAATGGAAAACATGACGGCTATAAAGCGCGCGGGCGCGGACATAATCATAACATACCACGCGCTGGACGTTGCAAAATGGCTGAGGGAGGACGACTAAGATGATAACTGAAAGATCGCAAAAGCTGTACGCCGAAGCCTGCGGATATATGCCGGGCGGAGTGAACAGCCCCGTGCGCGCCTGCCGCTCGGTAGGCACTACTCCCCTATTCATCGAGCGCGCGAAAGGCTCGCGGATATGGGACGAGGACGGCAACGAATTTATCGACTACGTTTGCTCATGGGGGCCGAACATACTCGGGCACGCCTGCGAGCCGGTAATATCAGCCGTAAAAGCCGCCTGCGAAAAGGGGATGACTTTCGGCGCTTGCCACAAGAGCGAGATAGAGCTGGCGCAGCTCATCAGAAAGCACTTCCCCTCTATGGAAATGCTGAGACTGGTAAACTCGGGCACGGAGGCCGTTATGAGCGCGATAAGAGCGGCGCGCGGCTTTACGGGCAGGGATAAGATAATCAAATTCGAGGGCTGTTACCACGGACATTCGGACGGGCTGCTGGTAAAGGCAGGCTCGGGACTTATGACGCAGTCGATACCATCGGGCGCAGGAGTCACCGAGGGCTGTACGCGGGACACTCTGCTGGCGAAGTACAACGACGAAAGTTCGGTACGCGCGCTTTTTGACGAACACGGCGGCGAGATAGCGGCGCTGATAGTCGAGCCATGCGCGGCGAACATGGGCGTTGTGCCGCCGAAAAATGGATTTTTACAGTTCCTGCGCGGCATTACCGCCGAGCACGGGGCTATGCTGATATTCGACGAAGTTATAACGGGCTTTCGCCTTTCAGACGGCGGAGCGCAGAAGCTTTACGGCGTAACGCCCGACCTCACAACGCTTGGCAAGATAGTCGGCGGAGGAATGCCGCTGGCGGCTTACGGCGGCAGGCGCGAGATAATGGAGTGCGTAGCGCCGCTCGGCTCGGTATATCAGGCGGGCACGCTTTCGGGCAACCCATGCGCGGTAGCGGCGGGCATCGCGACGATAAAGCAGATAGAGAGCACGCCGGATATTTACGAAGCGCTGGACAAAAAATCGGCGGTGCTGGAGGAAGCTATGAGATCGGCGGGTCTGAACGTGAACCGCTGCGGCTCGCTCATGACGGTATTTTTCAACAGCGAAAAGGTAGTCAGCTACGACGAATCGCGCGCCTGCGACACGGAAAAATATGCGAAATATTACAGACATCTGCTGAGAAACGGCATATACGCCGCACCCTCGCAGTTTGAAGCGATGTTCGTATCATATGCGCACACGGCGGAGGATATTGAGCGCACGTCGGAGGTCATCAAGGCTTTCAAAGGCGAATAATGTCGCGAAAGCAAAAAAATTATCGTTTAAATGGTTGACGAATAGTGAAAAATGTGTTAAAATATAAAGGCAATAACGCACAACTATTGTGTGCGTATTGCGCCGTCAGATTTTTCGTCAGAGTGTTCTAAAGCGACGCAGGCTAACTGGCGTTAGTCAAGGAGTTTTAGGGCACTATGACGGAAAATATGCAAGCAAGACGTGCACAAAGCCGAAGGCGGTAGTTGTGCGTTATTGCCTGAGGTATATATACTTGATATGTATAGAATTGCATTTTGGATAAAAGACCACGATCGAAAGGACGGTGGAAGCAGAAATGAAAAAGCTGTATGAATCCGGAGAAAATTATCTGGAAACTATACTTATACTCTTTAACCGACACGGCGAGGTGCGCTCGATAGACATCGTGCGCGAGATGGAGCTTTCAAAGCCGAGCGTAAGCCGCGCTATGGGAATTTTAAAAGAGGGCGGATTTATACTCATTGACGAAAACGGATACATAACGCTGACAGAAGATGGCAGGCAGGTGGCAGAGACCATCTACGAGCGCCACCGCGTGCTGACCGACTGGCTGGTAGGCCTGGGCGTAGACGAAAAGACCGCCGCGGAAGACGCCTGCCGCATGGAGCACGCCATCAGCTCGACCTCATTTGAAAAGCTGAAAGAGCACATAAAGAAATATCACCAGAATATGGGTAAGAGCGAAGCTGAATAAAGCTGAATGAAGCTGAATGAATTTCAAAGCTGCGGCATATGATAAACTGAGGTGAATCATATGAACGAAAACAGCGGAGAAAGACACAGCATAATTTTACAAAACTGCCGCAGCCTGAGCATTTCGGGCGTTACGGACGCGGACAGCTTTGACGAAAAAAAGATACGGGTATTTACCGAGTGCGGCGAGCTTTGCATATACGGCGAAGACCTGCACGTCAACGAGATGAGCGTAGAGAGCGGCAGCCTGACCATAGAGGGCAGCATAACGGCGCTGATATACGGCGACAAAAATGCCACGAAGCGGCTGCGGCTGCTGGGCAAGCTCTTTAAGTAAGGGAGGCGCGGCATGACGCCAATGCAGCTGGGCACGCAGGCGGAGCTGGACATACTGGGTCTGGCGGTGACGGCGGGCGCGGCTATGGGGCTGATATACGGGCTTTTTCAGATAGTGTCGCGGCTGCTGGACTTTGCGGCGGTGCGGCTGATCTGCGACCTGACTTACACGCTGATGCTCGGCGCGGTGTATTTTGTATTCACACTGGCGCAGACGAACTATCTGCGCGGATTTGTGCTGCTGGGCATGATAGGCGGCGCGGCGGGCTGGCATTTCGCCATCGGCAGATTTGCTGTACGCGGGATAGCGGCGGTTTTTGGCGCGGCGGCTAAGCCGGCAGTCAGATCTATGCACAAAATATCAGCTAAAAGCAGACGAATGTTTGTGAAAAAGTACCCAAATTCAGAAAAATCAAAAAAAGTGCAAAAAAGCACTTGAAACTTCGCCGCGAAAAAGATATAATTATAGATGTAGGTACTGACGGAGAAACTGTATCTTCATACAAGCGGCAGTACGGCAGAAGCGTTTCATGAGCGGCTGCTTTTTGTGTAAAAATTCAGGATTTGAAAAAAAATT
>DBEZOM010000222.1:0-3654 GCA_048252855.1 Ruminococcus sp. | reverse complement strand
ATATAACGGAAGCTGCATTTCAAAGAATTATTCTGATAAAATGATCGACATGCTTTTAGAACAAGAGTACCGAAGCAAAATACCTGCCGGTATTCCTGATAATATAATGGTAGCAAACAAGACCGGAGAGACCGACGATGTCAGCCATGATGCAGCCATCGTGTATTCTGATAAAGCAGATTACATATTGGTGGTCATGGTAGAAGCACCCGGCACAGCGTGGTCGTGTGGAGATAATATCGCAAAGTTATCCGGAATTGTATATGAATATTTTAATAAATGAAAGGTTGGAAGTATATACAATGCGACGAAGAACAAGCTTGATTGCTTTTGCATGCACTGCTGAAAATGCACACCCCTAAGCAACCTTTCGTTAAAAAGTATAGTGCCCCAAAATGCAAAAGGCTCTGATAAGACCTATTTTAGGTCACCTCAGAGCCTTTAATCGTTAAATATTATAGAAAAGCCTTTAAAATCAAGGGTTTTCGGATAAAAAAATTGCACACCGTTCTGATAACGCATTGTATCATAATTGGTGTGCAGTTTTGGTCGAGGTGACGGGACTTGAACCCACGGCCTCTACGTCCCGAACGTAGCGCTCTACCAAACTGAGCCACACCTCGCTATTTTGGTCTTGTACAGTAACACCGCACTCAAACCGATAATTATTATATCACATCATCGCGGTTTTGTCAAGCATATTTTTCAAATTGATATGCCGCGCTGATGATAATTGTGCAACATGAACAATATGTACAATTGCAATTCAGCAAATCCGACAACTTATTCTCGCCATTTGTCGCGATTGAAAAGAAACTCGGCGTAGTTGAACTCTTCGGGGACGCGGGTGATGCCGTCTGCACCGATGACGTAGTGCGCCGCCATTTCGCCGCCAAGCTCCAGCGCGCGGTTTTTGATGTACGCCGTTGACGATATGTCGCCCGAGGACGGTGTGCAGCTCGCGTTCGGGTGATTGTGCGTTATGATAAATCTGCCGCTCGGCTCATCAAACATAAATTTGGATATTTGTCCGAAATCCACCTGAACGTTGCTGTATGTGCCCTCAGAGATCAGCCGACGGTGCTTTAAAAATCCTTTTTTATCCACCGAAAACATATACAGCTTCTCGCGACATTCCAGGCTGTACAGCGCTTTCAGATAGTCCGTGAGCGTGTCGAGGTCGTCGAATTTTATCGGCTTTTTGAAGCGCTCTAGCAGCACGCGCGTCATGAATGCGCTCACCAGACGTATGCCGCCCGCCTCTTTTTCGGTGACTAGCCCGCCCTCGCAGATCTCGTCGATGGTCGCCGAAAGTACGCGCTTTACCGTGCCGAAACGCGCTATCAGGAAGTCCGCACAGCGCGCCGCTCTGTCCTCGTCGATGATGAAATTGAGCATTATCTCCTCCATTATCACCGACTGCGACATTCCGTCAAACGTGCTGCCGTTCTCCGTGAACACCCGCAGTATCTGCGAGCGCCGCGTTTCTCTTCTCGGTTTGCCTGACATCTGCGCACCCCTCTACTTGATCTTCAGCGTTTTCAGATATTTTTTCGTTTCCGGCGGCACTTGCCGGCTCTCGACCGCTTTTTGTATCGCCGCGTTGTGCACGAAAACCGAAAGCCGCCGCTGTTCAATGTACTTCACCGCTTCATCGTAATTTTTCGCGAGCGCCATGCTGAAAAACCACGCGTTCGCCATGTCAATATAATACTCGCCGCTCGGGACAGCCGCCGCAAGTTCGCAGTAACGCGGATCAAAATAATCGCCCAGAAAATATGTCAGCAGACAGACTAATCCATATCTCACAACATATGTATGCTCGCTTTTCAGCCACTTTTCAACGCACTTTATCAGCTCGGGGCGATTTTTCGCAAAGACCTTCGGTTTCATGCCGTCGCAGGTCGCCCAATTGTCCGCGTGTATCATCAGCCGCTCGGCTTCCTCCGCGGCGCGCTGAAAAACGGCTATCTGCTCGATGAGAAACGCCCGCAGATTCATCTCTTCGTAGTAAAAATATGGCAGTTCCATCTGCATGAACTGCTCTCCCCTGCCGCTGCGAAAAAGCTCTTTCGCGTAGCTGCGCAGGCGCGGGGTGCGTACGCCGATTATCCTCTCGCGCGGGACGTTCGGTATCAGCCGTGCGTGAAAAACGCGGTACTTTTCATCGCTCATGGCAAAAAGCTCGGCGACTATCTCGCGCTCCAGCTCGTTTGCGGGCGTGAATTTTTCAGACATTGCGATCCCCCATTTCACTAACAATTATAACATTTATCCAGCTTTTTGTCAAGAATTTGCCCAAATTTTCGACAAAAAACCGCCGAGTTTTGCCCCGACGGTTTTTCGCACTATTAAGGCAATTCGCACACAATAGTTGCGAGGTGTTGCCTTAAAATTATTTTGTCTTAACGCTCTTTGCCGCGCTGGCGTCGCCCCAGATCGTGCCGCCATACATCCACTTGTGGTAAGCTTTTACCTTGTATTTGTATGTCGTCTTGGATTTCAGCGATTTCTTGTCAACGTAGCTGGTCTTGCCGTTCTTTACGGTCGCAAGAGTTTTCCACTTTTTAGTCTTGCTGTCATATCTGTAAACGCGATAACCGTCAGCGCTCTTGACCTTGCCCCATTTCAGCGTAATGCTGTTTTTGGTGGAGGAGGTGGATTTTATTACCGCCTTATCGGGAGTTGTCATTGCCGTTCCGTTTGAATAATCTCCCCAATAAGTCTTGCCGTTGCGCTTTGCATAAGCCCTTATTCTGTACTTATAGGTCGTTCCGGGCGTGAGGTTATAAAGCTCGAAATATTCGCCCTTGCCATCGCGAACAGTGCCCTTGTTCACCCATTTTTTAGTTGACGAGTTGTATATGTAAAATTTGTAGCCGTCAGCGTCGGGAGCGGTCATCCAG
Organism: Ruminococcus sp.; assembly: GCA_048252855.1. Classification (GTDB taxonomy): domain Bacteria; phylum Bacillota; class Clostridia; order Oscillospirales; family Ruminococcaceae; genus YE71. Next base: position 748 of record DBEZOM010000222.1, on the reverse strand, counting down.
TGGAAACGCAAAGACGTACCTTTCTTTACGCCATCAGCATCGCGGTTGAAATAGTCTGCTATTATGTCAAGTATTGGTTCGGAATAGTCGTAGTTATAGTGTTTAGTTACCCATGTAGCATACGGACTTAGCGGATTATTCTGCATTGTCGTATCCATTTGGTTATACTCTTCTTCAGTACCTGTATAATATACCGCCTTGACTAATTCAAGATAAAAAGCAGAAAACTCTATTTTCTTAACGCTTTTTGGTATAGCAACGCTCACAAGATATGTGCAATTAGCAAAAGCACATTCCTTAACTATCGAAAGCTTTTCAGGCAGTTTTACACTTGTCAGCGACTCTCCAAAAGCATAACTGCCAACACTGGAAACGACCTTTCCGTTAATGTAGGTCGGCATAGTTACCATACTATCATCGCCAATGTAGTTGGTTATCTCAACAGTACCATCATCGAGCACTGTATAATTATAATCCCCGTAAGTCAGCACTGCGCCCGCTACCTGCACATCTTCTCCCGACTGCTCGGCTATGTAGGCTTCGCCATCGTCGAGCGAGATCTCCTCATTAGCCGCGTAGTCCTCGCTCATTTCCTCAGCGCTTGCTGATACCGTCGCAAAACCGCTATCCGCGGGCAACGCCAATCCGCCGAACGCTATCGTGAGCGCTACAACGCCTGCTACAAATTTCTTCATAAATTTTCCTCCTATAATCTGCAAATTTAAGCCGATACCGCGCATTTTCCGCG
>DBEZOM010000221.1:0-8898 GCA_048252855.1 Ruminococcus sp. | reverse complement strand
GGATAATGCCATTACTGCGGCGGCTATAAATGCTATTGTTCTTTTATTCATTGCTATCTATCTCCTGCTGAGCATATTCGTGACCGATTAAGATGGTGCCGATCATGGTGTCGCTGACACTGGGTGAAAAGAAGACATTGACAGTTCCACAATCCATAGTGTAGAGGTTGTCACTATCTGGTACTGTGCTGTATCCATATGTTTCGATCTTTTTACACAGGCGAGAGCGTGTTGTTATGTCACTATTCTCTTTGCCGAATGTAACATCGAAGAGCGTGCCGTTTGTTGCGCTTATTGATACATAATCAAATGCTTCACCTTCAATTGTTTTTTCTGATGAAAAGTCCCATGTATATAAGTCAATCCACATGGCGTTTCCGTTTTCATCAGGGATTGTGTATGCATTTGCAGACTCTTCACATTTGTTGACAGGGAATGTGCTTTCAATATAGGCTTTTGCTTCGTCCAATGTCTTGCCATTGAAATTTGCAAAGAAGCTGTCTACATCCGTGATTGTCATGTCGCTGCTCATAGCAGTGTCAGTCTGCGCAGATGATTCAGATGCATTATCTACGCCATTGCTGTCATCGCTCTCTGCCGCGTTAGATTCTGCGGCGGAGTCCTCTTCGTCATTGGTGTTTGCTTCTGCGTTATCGTCAGCGACGGTGGTTTCAGCGGTGGTATTTACCGCCGATTTGTCGGACTTGCTCTCGCCCGATGTTTCGCCGCAAGCCGCGAGGGATAATGCCATTACTGCGGCGGCTATAAATGCTATTGTTCTTTTATTCATTGCTATCTATCTCCTGCTGAGCATAATTGTGACTGATCATGAGCGAGCCACTCGGCGCCGTATCGATAAATACGCGCCCGCAGTTCATCGGATAATATCCAGCTTGAATATCATAATCAAATGTGTATTCATATCCATACTCTCTAGACTTGTTCATAAAAGTAATCTCACTGTCAGGTATTCCGGCGGCCTCATTGATCTCGCCGCTGTCCTCTTTGGTGAACGAAGCATTGTATATTTTATTACTTAATAAAGTTACTGCAATGTAATCGAATTTTTCCCCTTCGACGTCCAAACCTTCGGGAAAATGCCAATAATAAATATCCGCCTGTTCGCCGCCCGTCATGTATGCGTTGATGCTTTCTTCGTATTGTGTGTTAGGAAATTTCTCGTCCATGTATGCTTTTAATTCATCTAAAGTTTTTCCGTCAATATCCGAGAAGAAAGTGTCGATCTCGGGCAAAGTAATGCTCATGCCTGCAACGCTTGTCGCTTCCTCAGCCGATGAAGTTTCTGCGCTCTCTGCCGCGCTTTCAGCGGCGTTAGTTTCGGCGGCGGAGTCCTCTTCGGCGTTGGTGTTTGCTTCTGCGTTATCGTCGGCGGCGGCGGCTATGAATGATATTGTTCTTTTACTCATGATCTTTTCTCCATTCTAATTACTTGGTCTTGTAGGTCTTTACTTCGCTGGCTGTTCCCCAGTAGGTATTGCCGCCTACTTTGCGGTACGCCTTTACCTTGTACTTGTACGATGTGCCTGACTTCAGCTTGCTTTCCTTATAAGAAGCAGTCTTGCCGTCCTTTACGGTAGATACGGTGACCCACTTCTTGGAAGCGGAATCATATCTGTACACGCGGTAGCCGTTAGCGCCGTTTACCGTGCCCCACTTGAGGTTTACAGCGGTCTTTGATACGGAAGCGGACTTGATAGTCACCTTTGCGGGATTGGTAGTGGTAACGATGGTGTCAGAGCTTTCGCCGTAGTAAGTCTTGCCGTTTTCCTTAACGAAAGCCTTGACCTTGTACTTGTAAGTAGTGCCCGACTTTAATCCGCTCTGCTTGTATGTAAAGGTATTGGCGGAAGCGGTAGTAGCGAGCGTCCACTTTTTGGTGGAGGTATTGTAAGCGTAGATCTTATAGCCGCTGGCGTTCGCGACCCTGTTCCAGCCGAAGTTTACAGAAGCTGCGGTGCAGGTAAAGCCGTTGCCCGCAGCCTTGCCTACAGTCTTTTTAGCCGTGTAGTTATCCTTATAGCTGTTGCCGCAGGAAGAGCACTTGTGCAGAGTATAGCCCTGCGCTTCATATGTAGGCGCTACCACGCTGGTAGTATAGCTATGACCCTTAGCCTTTATGGTTTCGGTCTTTTTGCTTCCGCAGGAAGAGCAGGTGTATTCTCTTGTGCCGGCAGCCGTGCAGGTAGGCTGTTTAGTGACCTTGCCCGCGCCGTAGCTGTGGCCCTTAGCGGGGATAGTCTGAGTATAGCTGTCGCCGCAGATGGAGCAGGTGAGAACCTTTTCGCCGGCGGCGGTGCAGGTAGCCTGCTTAGTTATCTTAGTGGTGTAGCTGTGCTTATGGTTGGGGTCGTAATTGTAAACTACTTTAAATTCACAGCCATCGGGAAAAGCCTTACTGCCGCCTATCTTTATCCACGAAGCTTCCGAGCCTTCATAGAAAAGCTTAGAATCATCTGAGCTGGCACTAAATGCCCACATACCGATAGAATCAACGCTCTTGGGAACGAATACGCTCTGTAGCGAACCGCACATATAGAACGCTTCTTGTCTGATAGTAGTAAGACCGCTGGGGAGTTCTGCTCTTGTTAAGCTTGTGCGGTAAAAAGAGTGGTAACCGATAGTTTTAAGGGTGCTCGGGAACTTTATGCTGCTCAGAGAGTAGCAGTTATAAAACACCTCATTCTCTATGTCGGTAAGACCCTCGGAAAGTGTAACGTTTTTAAGAGAACCGCAGCTCTCAAACGTACACGCTTTGAGCACCTTTACTTTTGAGGGAATGTTGGCTTTTTCAAGCTTATAGCAATCGAGAAATGCGTCCCTTCCAATATCCGTAACCGTATCCGGAAGCGTAATAGCGGTGAGCTTCTCGCAGTCGCTGAATGCGCCCTCGCCTATCGTCTGCACCTTGTTAGACATTTTCACGCTAGTCAGGTTACCGCATTTCGCAAAAGCATGATAGCCGATACTGGTAACGCTGTCGGGTATAGAAACGCTGGTGATCTCGCCTCTGTTATAAAAAGCGCTGTCGCCTATGTATTCAGTTCCGTTCGGGATAGTTACCGCGCCTGTCAGCTTGACATCGTTTACGAAGATAGTGCCGCACTCGGGGTTATTGCCGAGCTCGCACCACTGTTTCAGACTGCCGATAAATACGCTGTCGAACGAGAAGTAATGAAAGCCATCATCCTCGATAGTTTTCAGAGATGAGGGGATAGTAAGGCTGTTTTTTCTCGTATAATCGTAGAAAGCGTAACTAGCGATGACGGTGACCTTTTTGCCGTCGATAGTTTCGGGGATAACTACGTTATTAGCCTTGCCCTTATACTTCGTGATCTTGAGAGTGCCGTCAGAGAGCACGGTGTAATTGAAATCTGCCGCGGTAGATTCGTCCGCGCTAGCCGAAATAGCCGTGGAGAATGAAAGCCCGCTTTCCGCCGCAGGCAGAGCCAATCCGCCGAACGCGATAGTTACAGCCACTACACTTGCAATGATTTTCTTCATAAATTTTTCCTCCTACAATTTATTGCCATATCATGTAAATTTAACGGATTTTTAAAAACCGTTCTACATATATAGAGGGAGAAAAAGCGTAAAAAGTTTTAATTATTTTGTAAATAGTTTATTAAGTTTTTGTAACTTCGATCGAATGGTCAATCTATGGTATAGTAACTTATATTATGTTCTTGTGCGTATCTATGCGCAGGAGAATTTTTATATACATACAGTTTTAATTTCGGGCATTTTGAAATACTTGATCCATCATCTATTTGGATATTTTTATCTATCACAACAGCCTCAAGATTATCTAATGAGTATAAATAAAGCTTTAATTTATTATCAACGTCCGACTCTATGGTAAGCACTTCCAGCGTTTGAGAACCGCTGTATGATATAGTTTCGGAATAATTGCTGTCATTTTTATATCTTCCGTTCTCATCTGATCCAAGTTTTACTGTAATATCCGAATAATACATACAATTATTTTCAAATATAGCCTTTAACAGCAGCGAATTTCTGCCAAGGTTTATCTTGTTGCCGACATACTCCTCATAATTATTATCGTCATAATCATCGGGCGCCATGTTGTCAAAGATCATATGAGCGCTTTTTGTTACGTTATCCTCAAAAGACATTGAGCCGCAGTCAAGATCTTTAGGCGCCCACACCATATATTTTTCGCCGCTGCCGTCGGTAAGGTAAAGCACATTACTATACCAATGAAAATACGGGTTTGAATTTAGGGTTATGCTGTTTATTTCAGGATATGCTGAAAATACTGCGGGATAATTAGATATTACCTCGCTCTTCGTAGCTTCGTCAAAGAAAGGGCCTTGAATATCGGCTAACTTTTTATACCCATCAAGCATATTCAATTTATCATCTATAACATAATTTCCATTCGCCGGGACCCTAAGCGCTTTCGGTATAAGCTCGCCGCCGCTTTTTACATATTCTCCGTAATCATCAACTTTATCCATCAGGATATAAGCTTCAAACGAAATATAAGAAGCCGCGTTCTCAACGGGAAAACCCTTCGGAACGTCATATATCGCTACTGCTGTAAAATTTGCCTCGGTGCCGTTTATGTCATTGCTTTTCGGCTCTATCGTTTTGCCATTATAGTCCAATTTAGGATATATCCCGTTCGCTTTAAAAAGACAATTGACCTCCTGATATGAATAATCAATTTTGATCTCGTTTTTGTAATAACTTATCGCATTGACTATAAAATGAGAATAATCGGTTGAATTTGTTCCGTAATATCTGTAGATCATCTGTTCAACAGATTCGCCCTCATTATTTACAAGAGGGGCGGCTTCCCACTTTTGGTCTGTTTTTGACGAACTATCAGAAGAACTGCTAGAGGAACTTCTTGAAGAGCTGCTTGACGAATTGCTTGAAGAACCGCGGCCGGAATTTGAACTTGCGGAAGCACCGCCGCCGTTACTATTAAAACGATCACCATTTGACGTATTATTTTGAGGCGAAGAATTTTCCTCACTATCAGTTTGATGCGAGGTATCTTCCGAATCATTTTGTGAGCTGTCAGAAAATGTATTATTATTCTCATAAGAAAGCAGATCCTGCTCATTTCCCGACAGATCTACGCTTTGAGATATACTGAATTTCTGATTTCCCCTCGTATTATCTATATTAAATTCATCATCATTCAGATTTGACATTATAGTTACGCCGATAAATACAGCTACGCTGACAGCGGCGGCGGATATTCCGCCAACAAGACCTAAAGAAGAAAAGGTCGCCACCGAAGCCGTAGTAAGAAAGCTGACATTTACCATATCGCCAAGCTCGACAAAGAGTACGGAGATCGGGAAAGCGGAGAACATATAGCCCTGCTTTTTGAGCTTCTCCAGCCGCCTTTTCAGATGCTTTTTCGCGAGCAGCATACGCGATTTTACCGTGTTTTCCGAAACGCCGGTAGTCTGCGCTATCTCAGAGATCGACATACCCATATAGTAGTAGCAGTATATAGCTTCGCGCTGTACCTCGCTCAGCGAATTGACCGCGTCAGCCACAAGCTGCTTTTTCTCCTCATCGGCGCTGAAATCCTCGGGAAGCATTATCGTTTCATCGTCCACCACCTCAGCCATATCGCTGTAATCGCCCGACATTCTGTTTTCGGAATGCTTGTTTTCCTTTTTAATATAGGCGTACATCTCGTTGACCGCGATGGCTTTTAGCCACTGCTCGAATTTCTGCGCGTCTCTCAAAGAGTCGATATTTTTCACGGCAGCCATAAAAGTTTCCGAGATTATATCCTCTATGTACTGAGTGTGCTTAGTCCGCTTTGAAAGAAAATCGTAAAGCGGCGATTTATAGCTCTCGTAAAATTTGCTGAAAGCTTCGTCGTCCCCGCTTTTCAGGCACTCGATCATCTTTTCGCTTTCAGTGAATTTCTCTTCCTTTTCACTATCCAATATCGTCATATTTTCCTGCGACATTTGCAAAAAACCCCTTTTAATTTCTTATATCCCCATTGATATTACAGAATTTGTATAATAAAAATGCAGACAGTTTCTAATTATATAGACTAAAACTATGCTGAAAAAGTTTGCGTGCTTCTGTAACTATTTTGTAAATAAGCAATTAACGCAACAAACGGCATAGCCTGCGCCGAAGCAAGTTATGCCGTTTTTAGATAGCCGGTTTATTCGCCGCGGTCTTTCGTAAGCAGCATTCTGTCGTTATCGAACTGCTTATCAGACTTCTGCGAGTACATTTCAAGCAGGTCATTGAGCGTCATGCCGTCGCGCTCGCTGCCGCTGATGTCCAGGATCACCTTACCCGAATCCATCATCACCGTGCGCGTACCCGTGCGCAGGGCTGCGTTAAGATTATGCGTTATCATCATCGTAGTAAGGTTATTTTCCTTAACTATATCGTTAGTGATCTTCATTATCTTATCGCTGGTCTGCGGGTCGAGAGCGGCTGTATGCTCGTCGAGAAGCAGCAGTTTCGGCATATTGAGCGTACACATCAGCAGCGTTACCACCTGCCGCTGACCGCCCGAGAGCAGGCCGACTTTTGTTTTCATTCTATCCTCAAGCCCCATATCCATAGCGGCCAGACGTTCGCGGAAGTAGGCAATATCGCGCTTATTCACCGCCAGCGAGAAAGCGCGCTTCTTTTTGCGCGAATAGGCGAGCGCTAAGTTTTCCTCGATGGTGAGGTTCGGCGCCGTGCCTTTCATCGGGTCTTGGAAAACTCTGCCTATATCGGCGGCACGGCGGTAATCTGGCTGATAGGTAATATCCTTGCCATCGAGCATAACAGCGCCGCCGTCGAGCATAAAGCTGCCGCATATCGCATTAAATAGTGTGGATTTTCCCGCGCCGTTCGAGCCTACCAGCGTTACAAATTCGCCGTCCTCCAGCGAAAGGGAAACGTGGTCGAGCGCGGTATGCTCGTTAGGCGTGCCCTTAAAAAACGTCTTTACGGCTGATTCTATTTTAAGCATTCACACACCGCCTCTCTTAGTCTTGTACAGCGAGACAGACTGCTTTATCGCAGGCACTGAGAGCGCCGCCGCTACTATCACCGCCGAAATAAGTTTGAGCATATACGCGGGCAGAAGAGTATAGCGGGTAGCCAGCGCAATTATTATGCGGTACGCCAGCGAGCCTGCGACCGCCGAGATAACGCCCGCGGTGACTCCCCGCCTGCCGACGATGACTTCGCCGATTATTACGGAAGCCAGACCTACTACCAGTATGCCAACGCCCGAGTTTATATCCGCAAATGACTGATACTGCGCGATTATTCCACCGCAGAGCGCGATGTAAGCGTTGGAAACGGCGAGGGCTATAAGCTTCACGCGGTCAACGTTTATCGAGGAAGCGCGCACCATAGTTTCGTTATCGCCAGCCGCGCGGACGCAAAGGCCGAGATGTGTGCGGAAGAAAAGTATCGCGAGAGCCGCGCCGATAACAGCCGCCGCGGCAGCGATGATAAGTTTCAGCACATTTTTATCCGCCGAGGGGAAAAGCCCCGTGAACCATGTGAAAATAGTGTCGCAGCCTATGAGGGTAACGTTCGCGCGCTCGCCCATGACGTACATATTTATCGAGTAAAGCCCGCTCATGGTGAGTATTCCCGCGAGAACGGGGTGGATCTTTAGGCGGGTCTGGAGAAGCGCCGTTACAGCGCCCGCCGCCGCGCCTGCCAGCGCCGCGCAGAGTATGCCCAGCCACGAGTGACCGCCCGCCGCCATCACGGAGGAAACCGCAAGCCCGAAAGTGAACGAGCCCTCAGCGGTAAGGTCGGGGATATTCAGCACGCGGAAAGAGATATAGATGCCCACAGCCAGCAGACCGTAGATAAGCCCCAGCTGGAGCGTTCCGAAAATAAAGCTCATGTGCAACTCCTTAGCCGTTAGAATCCTTTACGATAGTCGCTTCGTTCTTTACGTCATCGGGAATGGTAACGCCGATAGCCGCCGCCGCGTCGGAATTTACGACAATATCGTCGGCGTCTACTACCTCAGCCTTGATGTCCTTTATAGCCTTGCCCTCGAGGTAATCTATAAACTTATCCGCGGTGATAGCGCCGATCTTCTTATCGCTGATAGCCTTGGTCGCGAAAGCGCCGCTGTTTACCATTACAGCGCTCGAGCCGTAAACAGGTATCTTATTATCGCGCGCTACCTGCGAAACTATCGGCATAGCGGACTGGATAATAGAATCGTTCGGAACGAAGATAGCGTCTACGCTGCCCGCGAGCGACTCTGCCGCTGTCTGCACCTCGCCTGCGGAGGTAACGGTCTTTTCAACGTACTTTATGCCCTTTTCGTCGAGGTACTTCATAGCGTTCTGGGCGGTGGTCACGGCGTTTACCTCGCCGGTATTATAAAGTATGCCGTAGGTCTGTATGCCGGGGGTAAGCTTATCGGCGAACTCGAAAATATCGTTTATCGGGATATAGTTGGAAGTGCCGGTAGCGTTCTTATCGGGAGCTTTGTTCATATCGCTGATAAGTCCCGCGCTTACGGGGTCGCTTACTGAGATGAAGAAGTTAGGAACGTCGCTGTTCATGCCGACTACCGCCTGCGAAGCGGGTGTGCCGATGGTAGCAATCGCCTTAGGCTCGGCGTTTACAGCCTCCTGCACTATCGTATTAAGGTTAGTGGCGTCGCCCTGAGCGCATTTGTAAACTATATCCAGTTTATCCTCAGAGTAGCCCTTATCGCGAAGCTCTTGGATAAAGCCGTCTTTCATATCGACGAAAGCGCCGTTTTCTACCATCATTACGACGTAAACGGTGTCCTTATCAGAGCCTTTTCCGCAGGAAACGGAAGCCATGCCGATAGCCGCGGCAAGAATTATCGCGGCAGCCTTTTTCAAAATACCTTTTTTCATT
>DBEZOM010000220.1:0-8347 GCA_048252855.1 Ruminococcus sp. | reverse complement strand
ATAATCTGATAAGATTAAAGGCTGTTTTGTTCATTGCCGCGTAAAGTGGCAGGTGCAAAACAGCCTTTTTGTTTTTTATTTGGAAAAGCATTTTAGTGGGGAAATTGCTTTATTTCTCAAAATTGTTTATTTTGAGAAACTTGATATATCCTATCCGCCTCTCGCTTTACTCGCAATGATCTTGAATGATATAATAATTATATCATAAAAAAGAAGTATTTTCAATATGGATATACGATTTTGTGGAAAAGTGTCACTTTTTATGGCGATAATATATACAATTTGTACATATTTTGGAGAGGAGATAACGTAAATGTCATTATGTATCACAAAAAGAAAAGACGGCAGATTTATGGGTAGATTTGCTGTTGGCCGAAGCGCTGACGGCAAGGCGGCATATCAGTATGTGTACGGAAAAACTTACGATGAAGCGCTGAAAAAAGTGCAGATCGGGCAGGAAGTAGAGTCGCGGTATTTGAGCAATAACAATATCAGCGTTTCGCAGGCTTATAAAGAGTGGCTTTCGGCCATCGGAAATCGCGTCAAGGAATCGACTTATGCCAATTATCGTACAAAATTTGAAAAGCATATCCTGCCCGAATTTGGCGAAACGCTTTGCTGCGACCTCACGGCGGGAAAGATCAATACCTTTATAAATAGCAAGCTTGCCGAGGGGCTTTCGGCGGGCTACGTCAGAGATATTTTTACGGTACTCAGATCAATGCTAAGATATGCGCAGGAGGAATACGGTTTTCACATATCGCTGAGAAATGTTGCCTTGCCTAAGATCGAAAAGCACAAAGCTGAAAAGATAAGCGGCGGCGAGCAGAAAAAACTTGCCGCATATCTCAAGGAAAATATGGATAATACCGCGCTGGGCATTTTGCTGTCGCTCTATATGGGGCTGAGGATAGGCGAATTGTGCGGGCTGAGGTGGGCTGATATAGACCTCGAAAACAGGGTGATATATGTTAGGCGGACGATACAGCGGATAAGCGTGTGCGGTGAAAAGCGCAAAACAAAGGTCATAATTTCATCGCCGAAGAGCGATTCATCATTTCGTGCCATCGCCATTCCGGATTTTATAATGCCGTACCTTGAAGATATGAGAAGCGGAGCGGAGTGTTATTTGCTTTCGGGAAGCGAGAAATATGTCGAGCCGCGCGCTTTTCAGTACCGCTACAAAAAGATATTGGCAAAATGCCGCGTGCAGGATCATAATTTCCATCAGCTGCGGCACACTTTTGCGACAAACTGTATACAGCAGGGCTTTGATGCAAAAACGCTCTCGGTAATTTTGGGGCACAAAAACGTAAATATAACTTTGAACAGATATATCCACCCCGACCGCGTTCACGAGCGCAGGCTTATGAACAGCATGGCGGCGCTATTTTAGCGTGTAATCATGTGTCAAAACAAGCAGCTTGAAAATTGAATACAGCAGTCTATGCAGGCTATTATCCGTATTTTCTCAAAATAAACAATTTTGAGAAACCGCCGCTTTCACTACCTACTACATACCATACTCAAATTCCGACGGAGGATTTTTTATAAATGAGAAAAGAGCATTACAGCGGGGGACTTACCAGGGAACAATTCCTGTTTTTTGAGATGCGGATAGTGGCGTCACTTGTGCTGAAAGGCGGCACGCGCAGCGAGATCGCCGACGAGATATACGCCGAAAATCTGTTTCAGTTTCCCACCGAGCGCATGATACGCTCGATAACTCGCACCTGCTTCAAACGCCTTGACGCGCTGGAGTCTGAGCCGCTGATCTGCTGCCTTGCGAACGCTTCGGCTGAGGTCGCAAAACAAGTGAACTTGTACTCTATTATGTGCGAGAACGGCATCGTTTATGACTTCATGACCGAGGTGATAGGCGGGAAGTATCGCTCGCAGGAGTTTGATTTTTCTGCAAAAGATGTAAATATCTTTATTGCAGATCTTGCCGAAAAAGTGCCCGCCGTGAATGGCTGGAGCGAAGCTACTTTGAAAAAGATAAGGCAAGTTTTAGTGCGCTTTTTGGTGGAATGTGAATATCTCGAAAGCCCTAGATCTCACCAGCTTCAGCCCGTGTATCTGTATCCGGAACTTGAGGAAGCCGTAAGGGCAAAGGGCGACGAAGCGGCGCTTGCCGCATTTAATTGTTTTAACTGAGGTGACTAAAATGGACAATATCATGACCCGACTCGAGGGTGCAAAAGGCAAATTTTTCGACGAAATGTTTCTGAGCAATAAAGGTTTGTCGAATGAAGCGGGAATACATATTTTCTGCTACGACCCGCGCGAAGAGATGGTGGTGCGGAGCTATTTTGCCGACCTTATGAAAAAAGATCTCCCGTTTCGGCTGGTGGAGCGCGACCTGTACAAGGTATTTTTGCAGATCTGCGAGGATAAGCGTATACTCGGCAGGATACCCATGATGGAAAATAAAAAAGGCTCGGCGGTGCTGCTGAAACAGCTTCGTATGTCCGTTACTGTTGAGAATTTCATCAAAAAAATGCAGTATTCGCCGCATCGGCATGGCGATATTTTGCTGATAACGGGCGTGGGAAAAGTTTACCCCTTCATGCGCTCGCATAATATCCTTGATTCTGTGCAGGGCTCGTTCGACGATATTCCCATCGTTATGCTTTATCCCGGTAAATTCAGCGGCAACGATCTTTCGCTTTTCGGCGAATTTACCGACGGCAATTACTACCGCGCTTTCAATATGCTTTGACAAACACGACCATGTAAAGGAGATAATCATATGCTTTTGAAGAATATTTACAAGGCTGACATCGACCGCAATATAAACGGCGTTATCAAGGTGGGGCAGGATGATGAAAACTCAATAATACAAGAGCTTTCTGAGTACATAATCACAAAAGAGCTGCGCCGCCATTTCAATACTTTTCTTAATAATTACGAGCGTTCGCTGGAGCAGCCTACGGATAAGATAGGCGTTTGGATCTCGGGCTTTTTCGGAAGCGGTAAATCTCACTTTCTGAAAATACTTTCTTATCTTCTTTCAAATAAATCGGTCGGCGGCAAAAAGGCTGTCGAGTATTTTGCCGATAAATTCGACGACCCTATGATGTTCGCTCAGCTTGAAAACTGCGTAAAAGTGCCTACTGATACTGTACTTTTCAATATTGATATAAAGGGCGGAGAGGATAAAAACAGAACTTCTATCCTGCGCACTTTTGCAAGGGTATTTTATGAACATCAAGGTTTTTACGGTCAAAATCTTAAAATTGCACGATTTGAAAAGTTTATCACTAAGATGGGCAAGGCTGAGGAATTTAAGGAGAGCTTTGCGCGGATATATGGCGATACTTGGGAGAATGGGCGCAGTGAATTTTTCTTTTGGGAAGATATTATAGTCGAAGCAATGTGCGAAAGTCTTGGCATGAGCGAAACTGCCGCGAGAAACTGGTTCAATAACGATAATGATGTAGAGCTTAGCATCGAATCGCTGGTGAAAGATATAAAAGAATACATCGACGGAAAGGGAAAGGACTACCGCCTGCTTTTCATGGTGGACGAAGTCGGCCAGTACATCGGCTCAGACTCCGACCTTATGCTTAATCTGCAATCGCTGGTAGAGGAGATAGGAACAAAGTGCGGCGGCAGAGTGTGGGTAATGGTCACCAGCCAAGAGGCTATCGACAGCATTATCAAGATAAACGGCGATGATTTTTCAAAGATACAAGGCCGCTTCAATACGCGCCTTAGCCTTTCTTCCTCCTCAGTAGACGAAGTAATCAAAAAGCGTCTGCTTGTAAAAAACGAGGCAGGCGAGCGTCTTATCAGGGCGATGTATGAGAAAAACGCTCAGGAGATAAAAAATCTAATATCGTTCGATAAAAACAGCACTATCTTTGATATGAAAGGTTATTCGGGCGAGGAAGAGTTTGCAGAAAGCTATCCATTTGTTCCGTACCAGTTTCGCCTAATGCAAAATGTACTCTCGCAGGTGCGCAAGCACGGTAATACGGGCAAGCATGAATCTGAGGGCGAGCGCTCTATGCTCGCGGGCTTTCAGGAAGCGGCGCAGGCTATCGAAGATAGGGACGAGTATGCCCTTGTGCCTTTTTATCTTTTTTATAATACCATGCACTCTTTCCTCAACAGCTCGATAAAGCGCGTTATTGATCGGTGTGAAGAAGCCGCTAATAATCATGACGGTATAGAGCCTTACGATGTAAATATATTAAAGCTGCTGTATCTTATCAGGTATGTTGAAGATGTAAAGGCAAATGTAGAAAATATCTGCGTGCTTATGGCTGACGATATACGCACCGATAAAGTATCCGCAAGACAGAAGATACAAAATTCGCTGGATAGATTAGTTTCGCAGAACTACGTTTCGCGCGCGGGAAATACCTATACCTTCCTTACCGACGACGAGCAGGACATAGCGCGGGAGATAAGAAATACCCCTGTTGATAGCGCGAATATTACAAAGGCTATATCTGATATAATTTTCGGCAAGCTTTTTGTTAGCAAAAAATTCAAGTACGGTAAGTATGATTTTCCCTTCGACCAGCGCATAGACGAAACAGTTATCGGTCAGCCTACGGGCGCTATCGCTCTGCATTTTATTACGGTGGCTTCCGAAAACTATTCGCCCGATGATTACGGCTTTAAGATGATGTCGGGAAACAGAAACGAAGTACTGGTAGTGCTTTCCGACTCTCCGAAGTATTTCGATGAGCTTGATAACGCTATGAAGATCAGGCGGTATGTAAAGGGCAGGAACGTGACTCAGCTGCCCGAGATGATACAGAACATAATCAGAGATAGGCAGAGCCAGGCCTCGGCGCACGAAAAGCGCGCGGCAGAGCTTATAGAGTCGGCGATCTCATAGGGCAGGATATACGTTGCGGGCGAGCGGATAACGCTCAAAACTGCTTCTGTCAAAGAGCGCATAGACCGCGCGATGTCTATGCTGGTCGAGAACGTGTATACAGGTCTGGGGCTTATCGGCAAGAATTTTGACGGCGACGCCGATATTCTGAATATACTTTCAGGCGATGGACAAACGGCTATCGAGGGCGTAGGTTCGCCCAATTCCGAGGCGGCAAAAGAGATAATGCAGCACTTGAACAACCAGCAAAAACGCGGTCTGCCTACGTCTATGGGCGATATACAGCGCAGATATTCCGCGATACCGTACGGCTGGCGCGAGGTGGATATAGGCGCGGTGGTTGCCGAGCTTATCGCTTCGCAAACACTCACGCTGAAATACAGCGGCGCGGTGATACAGCCGAGCAATAAAAAGATGCCTGATTATCTGCGCAGAAGAAATGAAGTGGATAAGGCGATGATCTCGTTCCGCATTGCGCCGCCTACCGCGCTTATCAATAAGGCCAGAAATTTCCTCAGCGAGTATTTTGAATGTACGCTGGGGGCTGTTCCGAATGACGAGGACGGCATCATCGGCTATATAATAGAAAAATTTGAAACCGTGCGCGATGATCTGAAAAAGCTGATCGCGAAAGAATACAGCTCGGCGGATTATCCCGGAAAGAGCGTGGCTGAGGAGGGTGTGAAGCTTTGCGGCGAGCTGCTGGCGCAGAAAAGCGATAATATCTCCCTGCTGCAAAAGATGGTGGATATGCAGGACGAGCTGCTTGACAACGCAGATGATATTGCCGAAGTAAAGGAATTTTTCGCCGAGCAGAGGGGCATATTCGACAGCGCGAGAGCGACGGCAGAGCGGGTGAAAGAAGAGAAAGAATACTTTCAGACCGAGGACGAGGTGCTTTCGGCAGTGGCGGCGATAAGGGAGATACTGGCGATGAAAAAACCGTATAAGCGCATAAAAGAGCTGCCGCCGCTTTGTCGGAGCATAAGCGAGGTGTATCAGCGGCTGCTGGAGTGCAAGCGCGAGGAGATGATCTGCGAGATAAATGCGGCTATGGCCGAGATACACGAGAAAGCGGGCATAAAGCAGGCGGATATATCAGACAGGGCGGACGGCGCACTGACGGAAAAGCGCAGGGCTGCCGAACAGGCTGAGCGCTTGACCACCCTCGACGCTATGCGGATACAGATAAGCGATATAAGACAGCAGTATATGCGAAAGCTGATGGCTGCCGATAAGCCCGAAGCGAACGCAGTGACTATGAGCCGCAGCGCGGTATGCCATACAATGAAGCTGCAAAGCGAAGCGGATATAGACGAATACATAGCTGAGATAAAGAAGCTGCTCATGGAAAAGCTGAGCGGACACGACGAACTGCATATAATCTGAGGTGGGGGATATGAACAAGACTGCTATAAAGAATTTTGCCGTAGAGGCAAGAATCATGCTATTGGAAGCCGTAAGGCAGAGGGCTTTTGAATACGAAGTTACCGAGGGCGGAGAGAACGACCCTGCGCAGGAGGCCGTGAACGGCGCGACGCTGACGGCTGAGGAGCGAAATCAGCGTGCGCAGCTTATCGCTAAGGTAAAGGCGAACGGTTTTTCGCAGACGATGGAGGAAGCGGCTTACACATGGTTCAACCGATTTATCGCGCTGAGATTTATGGAAGTGAACAACTATCTGCCGTCGCACACGAGGATATTTTCGGACGAGAGCGGGGCTTTCAAGCCCGAGGTATTAGCCGACGCGGCGAGCCTCAGCATCGACGGGCTTGACAGAGATAAGGTGCTGGATATGCTGGATAAGCAGGAGCGCGAGCGCCTTTACAAGTACATAATAATAACGCAGTGCAATGCGATGAACGAAGGTCTGCCGGAGATATTTGAGCAGATAGGCGGCTGGACGGAGCTGCTGTTTCCGAAAAATCTGCTGAGAGATGAAAGCGTTATCGCGAAGATGGTGGCGGAGATACCCGAGGAGGACTGGAAAGACCAAGTTCAGATAATCGGCTGGCTGTATCAATACTACAACACCGAGCCTAAGGACAAGGTTTTTGCCGACATGAAAAAGAACATAAAGATCTCGGCGGAGGCTATACCCGCGGCGACGCAGCTTTTCACGCCGGACTGGATAGTGCGGTACATGGTGGAGAACTCGCTGGGGCGGCTATGGGCAGAGGGACACGGCAAGCCTGCGGGGGCTGAGTGGAAATATTATCTGGAAGAGGCGGAGCAGGAGGACGCTGTAAAGGCGGAGCTGGAGAAAATACGCGCCGAGTACAGAAATATACGTCCCGAGGAGATAAAGGTGATAGACCCTTGCATGGGAAGCGGGCACATACTGGTGTACGCATTCGACGTGCTTATGCAGATATATACAGATCAGGGCTGGAGCGAGCGCGAGGCGGTGGAGAGCATACTGCGGTGCAATCTGTACGGTTTGGACATCGACCGCAGGGCGTATCAGCTTGCGTATTTTGCGGTAATGATGAAAGCGCGGCAGTACAACCGCAGGATACTGCGTGCGGAAAATCAGCCGAACCTCGCGAACTTTACGGACACGGCAGGTGCGAATATTTCGCTGCTTACGGGCGACATCAGGCGGCTGGCGGAGCAGTTTGCCGACGCCGACACATACGGCTCGCTGATGGAAGCGCATCTGCCGAGCGGGCTGAGCGAAGCGGGAGAGCTCTCGCCGACGCTGGGAATAAGCGCGCGCCAGCTCGAGATGATGGCGAAAGCCGCGGCGATACTATCGCAGAAATACGACGCCGTGATAACCAACCCACCGTACATGGGCGGCTCGGGCATGAATGCGAAGTTATCGGCGTTTGTAAAGGCTAGGTATGCGGACAGCAAGGCTGACCTTTTTGCGTGTTTTATTCAAAGGGGCATCAATTTAGCCAAAAGAAATGGATATAGTTGCATGGTTACTATGCAATCGTGGATGTTTTTATCAAGCTTTGAAAAAATGCGTGAAAAACTTTTATCTCAATACACGATTACAAATTTGATGCATATGGAAAATATGGTTATGGGTATTGCTTTTGGTACTGCGGTTTCTATATTCGATAAAACCTATTTCAAAAACTACAAAGGTACATATAATCAAATTAAACTGCAAGATATTGTTGACGGAAAACCAAAGGAATTTCCAGTTATAAAGAACCGTTTTGCGCAGGTTTCGTCCTCTAACTTCTCCAAGATACCCGGTTCGCCTGTGGCTTATTGGGTGAGTGAGAACATATTTAAAGCATTTGAATTTGCGAAACCACTAGGTGATTATGCTGCGGTTAAAGTTGGTTTGCAAACAGGCGATAATGATAGATTTTTACGTTTGTGGTATGAATGCAATTACGAAGATGTTTTCTGGAATTGTAAATCTCATGAAGAATCTTTCAGATCAATATGCAAATGGTATCCATGTACAAAGGGCGGCTCTTTTAGACGATGGTATGGAAATTTTGATTATGTTGTTGATTGGTATAGGGA
>DBEZOM010000219.1:0-4010 GCA_048252855.1 Ruminococcus sp. | reverse complement strand
ATCTTCAAATCTTAAATTTATCTTAAATTTCAGAGGAGAGATTTGCTGAATGGATAAAAATGACAGTACAAAACCGCCGAAAAAGCGCCGCATAAAGATAGACCCGCTGAAACTCACACCGCTGCTGGTCAGCCTGATATTCGTGATACTCTGCGCCATATTCGCCATGAAATGGGATTTTGAGGATATACTCGCCTACACCCCGCACAACTACTTGCTCGCGGCGGTGGTGCTTTGGGCGTTTTACGCGCTGAAATCGCTCTCGATAGTCTTTCCCGCCACGGTATTTTTCGTCGTTGCGGGGCACATCTACCCCTACTGGGTCGCCGTTATCATCAACATAATCGGGCTGGCGGTGAGCTTCGCGTTGCCCTACTACATCGGCAGGTACTCCGGCTCGCAGCTTGTCGAGGCGCTCACCGAGCGTTACCCGAAAGCGCAAAAGCTGATAAATTACGGGCAGGAGAACAACTTTTTCACCGTCTACGCCTCGCGCGCGGTCACGGTAGTGCCGAACGACCTCGTGAGTATGCTTCACGGCGCGGTGGAGATGCCGTTCCCCTCGTTCATCATCGGCTCGCTGGTCGGAATACTGCCCGAAATGCTGGTCGAAACGTACATCGGCGGCAAGCTCAGCAGTTTCAGCGTGAAATCGGTGCTGGTAATGATCGGGCTTATCGCGCTGACGGCGGTGCTGAGTTTTCGTCTGAACAAGCGCATCAGCCGCAGGTTCATGAAGCGCCGCGAGCGCAAAGCCGCGCAGGAAAACTGAATTTTGCAGATAAAAAACCGCACAGAGCTATGAATTGCTCCGTGCGGTTTTTTGAATTGGATAAGATGGCGTTATCTGAAAAATATCAGCTTCACCACGCCGAAGATCGCTATAACTGCGCCGACGGCGGACATTATGCCGTAGATCTTTTTCGACTCAGCGTCCTCCTTTTCGGCGGCGAGGTAGTAGACCGCCGCGCCTAAGATAAGTACGCCGATGACGATCGCGAGAATTGAGATCACCATTATTTTTTCCTCCATTTCAACAGCAGAGCTGAATTTATAACTACAAATACCGAGCCGCCGTTGTGCACCAGCGCGCCCACTACCGGCCCGAGAACGCCCGTTATCGCGAGGATTATCGCGAGGAAATTCAGCCCCATCGAGAAGCTGAGGTTGAATTTTATCGTGCGCATCATGCGCTTAGAGAGGGCGAAGAGGTGCGGCAGTTCCTTGACTTCGTCGTCCACCAGCGCGATGTCCGCCGCGTCTACCGCAATATCGCTGCCGACCCCGCCCATCGCTATGCCGACGTTTGCCGCTTTCAGCGCGGGCGCGTCGTTCACGCCGTCGCCTATCATGCAGACCGAGCGGTGCTGCGCCTGCTTTTCTTTGATGTAGCTCAGCTTGTCCTCAGGCAGGCAGCCTGCTTTCACTTCGCCGATGCCTAGCTGCGCGGATATGCTCTTCGCCGCCGGTGCGGAGTCGCCCGTAAGCAGCACGGGGGAGATGCCCAGTTCGGTCAGCGCGCGCACCATTCCGCGGCTCTCACTGCGCAGCGTGTCGAAAAGCACGATGTACCCCAGCAGCATGCCGCCCGCGATGTAGATCACGGTACTGCCGTTTTTCAGCGCCTGCTCAGCCTTTTCGCGCGCGTCTGCGGGTATCTCGATACCGCGTTCTGCCATGAACTTTTCGCTGCCCGCGCAGATAACGCCGCCTGCCATCTCAGCCGTTACGCCCTTGCCGATGTGCATTTCAAAGCGCTGAGGCTTAGGAATCTCCGCGCCGTATTTCTCACGGTAGCCCGCCACAACTGCCTTGCCGAGGGGGTGCTCGGAAAGTATCTCGGCGCTCGCCGCCATTTCAAAAAGCTCACGCTCGCTGATACCGCTAACGCTGTGCACGTCTGTAACGCGCGGCGAACCATGGGTAAGCGTGCCTGTTTTGTCAAATGCTATTATATTTGCCGCCGCAAGCCGCTCCAGCGCGTCGCCCTCGCGGACGAGAAAACCGTGCTTCGCCGCGTTGCCGATAGCCGCCATTATCGCCGCGGGGGTCGCCAGCACCAGCGCGCAGGGGCAGAAAACTACCAGTATCGTCACCGCGCGGATTATCTCGCCCGAGATCAGCCCCGTGAGGATAGAAGCCGTCAGCGCGATAACGACTATCCAGGTCGCCCAGCGGTCGGCTATACCGACTATCTTCGCCTTGCCCGCGTCCGCGGACTGCACCAGCCTTATCATGCGGCGGATAGAGCTGTCCTCGCCGACGCGGGTCGCGCGCATTTCAAAAGCGCCGAACTGATTAACCGTGCCGCTGCTGACCTCGTCGCCGACGGTCTTGTCAACGGGCATCGGCTCGCCTGTCATGACCGCCTGATCTACCGAAGTTTCGCCCGAGGTGATAATGCCGTCCGCCGCAATGCTCTCGCCGGGCAGCACGCGCAAAATGTCGCCGATCTGCACATTTTCGGCGGGTATCATCTCTTCCCTGCCGTTCACGATGCGCCGCGCCGTCTGCGGAGTGAGGTGCACCAGCTTTTCAATGCCCGCGCGCGCCCTCGCCACCGTAAGCTCTTCCAGCAGTCCGCCGATCTGCATGATGAAAGCCACCTCGCCCGCCGCGAAATCCTCGCCGATGCAGACCGAGGCGATCAGCGCAATAGACACCAGCACGTCCGCCTTGATGTCAAAAGCCGTAACCAGCCCGATTATCGCTTCGAGGATTATCGGCACGCCGCAGAGGATTATCGCGACCCAAGCCGCGTCTACCGCCGTTTTCGGGCCGAAAAGCGAAAACAGCAGCGCCACGCCCGAAATTACGAGCAGCGCGATGTCCTTTTTAGTGCCGCCAAGCTCCATGAAGCTCTCGATCTTTTCCACTATCTTTTTCATGACCATTCCTCCTTGCAAATGTACCTATGGGGGTATATGTACATTATACCATAAGGGGTATACCCATGTCAATAGGGCAAATAAAAAAGCGGAGAAAAATCTCTCCGCTTATCATCATTTTTTTCTATTGCAGACCGTTCAGCCATGCGCCGTGCCTATTACTTAGCGTAATACACCCAGTTTTCCTTGCGAGGATGTGCCTTCGGCTCTTCGCCGTCGACGTATCCGAGCGCGCAGTGAGCTATGCCAACGTAATCGCCGGTAATGCCCAGTTCTGCCAGTATCGCCTTGCCCTCTTCGCTCTCAAACTCTTCCTTAGCGCGGTGTATCCATATGCTGCCAACGCCAAGCGAGTGCGCCGCAAGCATGAGGTTGCCCATTACAAGGCTGCCGTCGTAGACCGCGGTAGGCACGTTCTTGTCCGCCAGCACTATCAGCATTGCGGGCGCGCCGTAAAACGGGTCGAAGCCCTCTTGCCAGCCGCCGATCTTGCGGTTCATCTCAGATATTTTATCGCGAAGCTGCTTGTTCGTCACCGCTATTATTATCGGCGACTGCAAATTTTTGCCGGTAGCGGCGTATGTTCCCGCCTCGGCTATCTGCTCGATGATCTCTTCGGGCAGCGCCTCGGGCTTGAATTTGCGTATGCTTCTGCGCGTTTTCATCATTTCAATAACTTCGTTCATAAAAAAGACCTCCTAATTATCGGTATATTACCCCATATTTGAAAATCTCTCCACAGCCTTTGTAAAGCTTTCGATGGTCTTGTCCGCGTCGCCGTGCTCTATTCCGTCGCGCACGCAGTGCTTTATGTGCCCCTCTAGCACTACCTTTCCGCAGCCGTGCAGCGCCGACTTCGCCGCGTTTATCTGCGCCAAAACGTCCTCGCAGGGCACGTCCTCGTCCACCATTCTGTCGATAGCCTGCACCTGACCTATTATTTTTTTCAGCCTGCGGTGCAGATTTTCCGCGTCCATACACTGTTTCATTTCAGCCGCCTCCTGTTTCATTATTTCTGAATGTACACTATTATTATAGTATATTTTGTGGCAAATGTCAAGCTCGGCGGCAGGGTGAGGAAAAATTTTTTGATGTTTTTTGAAAAAAGCTATTGACAAATCA
>DBEZOM010000218.1:0-16832 GCA_048252855.1 Ruminococcus sp. | reverse complement strand
ACGAAGAACTGTCTTTACACGAGCAATATCCCTCTTAACAGCTTTCATTCTCATGGGATTTTCAAGCTGGTTTACAGCGTGCTGAAAACGAAGGTTAAAAAGCTCCTGCTTGAGTTCTGCAAGCTTCTGCTCGAGCTCAGCTGTCGATAAATCTTTCAGTTCACTTGCTTTCATTACTGTTCACCATCCGTTTCTTTCTTGACGAACTTGCACTTTACAGGAAGCTTGTGCATCGCAAGTCTCATAGCCTCGCGTGCTACGTCTTCGCTGACGCCTGCAATTTCAAACATTACGCGGCCGGGCTTTACTACTGCTACCCAGTACTCAGGCGAGCCTTTTCCTGAACCCATTCGGGTCTCGGCGGGCTTCTCAGTTACGGGCTTGTCAGGGAATATCTTTATCCATACCTGTCCGCCTCTCTTGATGTATCTTGTCATAGCGATACGGGCAGCCTCGATCTGGTTGGAAGTTATCCATGCCGGCTGAAGAGCCTGAAGGCCGTATTCACCGTTGGTGACCTTGTTACCTCTGGTAGCCTTGCCCTTCATTCTACCTCTCTGTACTCTTCTGTACTTTACTCTCTTTGGAAGCAGCATTAGTTGTTACCTCCTTCTACTCTGTTTGCGCCGCGGTTGTTGTTTCTTCTGCCGCCGCGACGGTTGTCGTCGTTTCTTCTTCTGGGCTTTCTGTCGCTCTTTCTGTCAGATGCAGCAACTTCGCCCTTCAGAACTTCGCCTCTGTATATCCAAACCTTTACGCCGATCTTACCGTAGGTGGTGTTTGCCTCAGCAAAACCGTAGTCGATGTCGGCTCTGATGGTCTGCAGGGGGATAGTACCCTCGTGATAGCTTTCTGCTCTTGCAATTTCAGCTCCGCCAAGACGGCCGCTTACTCTTGTCTTTATTCCCTTTGCGCCAAGCTTCATTGCACGTCCGATGGACTGCTTCATTGCACGGCGGAAGGAAACTCTGTCTTCGAGGTCGTGAGCGATCTTTTCAGCAACGAGCTGTGCGTTGATGTCAGGCTGCTTTACCTCTACTATATTGATCGAAACCTTCTTGCCGGTCATCTTCTCGAGCTCGCCGCGAAGCTTTTCGATCTCTGCACCGCCCTTGCCTATTACCAGGCCCGGCTTTGCGCAGTGTACGTGTACCTTTATTTTCTGACCGCCCTCGCTGTCGGCAAATCTTTCGATCTCTACCTTAGGAACACCGGCATAAACGGTCTTGTTTGCAGGATTCTTAGATCTGGTGTTGAGCTTCTTCAGGATATATTTACGAATGTTGTAGTCTTCTACAAGCGTATCGCCGAAAGTGCTCTTGTCTGCAAACCAACGGGAATCCCAATCTTTAATTACACCGACGCGGAGTCCGTGCGGATTAACCTTCTGGCCCATAGTTTACCTCCTCTATTACGCTTATTCCTTTTCCTTGAGAACCACGGTAACGTGAGATGTTCTCTTCAGAATTCTATAGGCTCTGCCCTGTGCTCTAGGCATGATTCTCTTCATTATAGGTCCGGGGCAAACGTAGCACTCTGCAACATAGAGGTTATTCTTATCCATGTTGTGGTTGTTTTCTGCGTTTGCAGCGGCGGACTTCAGAAGCTTCTCAAGATATTCACTGGCAGCCTTGGGTGTATGCTGTACTGTTGCAAGCGCAACTTCGTAATCTTTACCTCTTATCAGATCCAGTACGATCTGGACCTTTCTGGGGGCGATTCTGGCATTTCTTAAAATTGCCTTTGCTTCCATTTGAATTCCTCCTTTCCGCCGTTACTTCTTGCCGTTATTCGATGTCTTTGATCCGGCGTGACCCTTATAGGTTCTGGTCGGAGCAAATTCGCCCAGCTTATGTCCTACCATATCCTCGGTTACATAAACAGGAACGTGCTTGCGTCCGTCGTGAACAGCGAATGTATGACCAACAAAGTCAGGGAAAATGGTGGAAGCTCTGCTCCAGGTCTTTACGACCTTCTTCTCGCCTGCCTCGTTCATTGCTAATACTCTTTTCATAAGAGACTCTTCGACGAAAGGTCCCTTCTTAACACTTCTTCCCATGTATCATCTGCCTCCTTTCAGCATTACTTACCGTTTCTGCGCTTTACGATATACTTATCGGAACGATGATGCTTTGCACGGGTCTTGTATCCCAGTGTAGGCTTGCCCCAAGGGGTAACAGGTCCGGGACGTCCAACGGGTGATTTACCTTCACCACCGCCGTGGGGGTGATCGCAGGGGTTCATTACCGAACCTCTTACGGTAGGTCTCCAGCCCATGTGACGCTTTCTTCCTGCCTTACCGATGTTCACGTTCTCGTGGTCGATATTGCCTACCTGGCCGATGGTAGCCATGCAGTTGATGGGAAGCTTTCTCATTTCGCCCGAAGGAAGTCTTACGAGTGCGTAGGTGTCTTCCTTACCCATAAGCTGTGCCATGTTGCCGGCGCTGCGTACGAGCTGTGCGCCCTTGCCGGGATAAAGCTCAAGGTTGTGGATGAAAGTACCTACGGGGATGTTTGCAAGTGCAAGTGCGTTTCCGGGCTTGATGTCCGCGGTAGCGCCGGCTCTTACTACATCGCCTACCTTAAGTCCGTTAGGTGCGATGATATATCTCTTCTCGCCGTCCTCGTATTCTACGAGTGCGATGAATGCAGATCTGTTAGGATCGTACTCGATAGTCAGTACCTTTGCGTCCATATCGAGCTTGTTTCTCTTGAAATCTATAACACGGTATTTTCTTCTTACTCCGCCGCCTCTGTGACGTACGGTGATCCTGCCGTAGCTGTTTCTGCCGCTGTGCTTATCCATAGGCTCTAACAGGCTCTTGCAGGGAGCTGCCTTGCTGAGTCCCGAATAATCAGTAACGGTCATGCCGCGTCTGCCGGGAGTAGTAGGCTTATAGCTCTTTATTGCCATTTCAAATTCACTCCTTAATTAGGGTTTTGCAGGCGTGATATTCTCGCCTATACATTTATATCTTAGAACATTCCGTCGAAGAATTCGATGGTCTTGTCGCCTTCTACGGTAACGATCGCCTTTTTCCAGTCGGGACGGTATCCTACGAATCTTCCCATTCTCTTAGCCTTGCCCTTTACGCTGATGGTGTTTACCTTAGCCACCTTTACGTCAAAAAGGGTCTCAACAGCCTTAGCGATCTCGACTTTAGTTGCGTCCTTTGCTACCTTGAAGGTATACTTGCCGTTCTCAAGGCGCTCCATAGAGTCCTCGGTGATGATCGGCTTTAAGATGATATCAGAAGCAATCTTTTCCATTACGCATATACCTCCTCGATCTTAGCAACGGCGTCCTTAACTACGATGAACTTGTCGCAGTTGAGAATGTCGTAAACACAGAGGGTGTTTACCGTAGCCGTCTTAACTCCGGGGATGTTAGCAGCGCTCTTTACAAGCTTTGCGTCTACTCCCTCAGTTACGATAAGAGCTTTCTTATCTGCGCCGAGTGCCTTGAGCATCTCAACAACAGTCTTGGTCTTGTATGCCTCGAGTGCGATGGAGTCTACTACTACCATTTCGCTCTCAGCTACCTTAGAAGAAAGCGCCGACTTCATAGCCAGTCTCTTTTCCTTTTTATTAAGCGAGTAGCTGTAATCTCTGGGCTTAGGGCCGAGTGCAACGCCGCCGTGTACCCACTGAGGTGCTCTGATAGAGCCCTGACGAGCGTGGCCGGTACCCTTCTGTCTCCAGGGCTTTCTTCCGCCGCCGCTTACCTCTGTTCTGGTAAGAGTGCTCTGTGTGCCCTGACGCTGGTTAGCCAGATAATTTACAACCATTGCGTGCATTACTGCCGCGTTAGGCTCGATTCCGAATACTTTATCGTTAAGCTCAAGGTCGGAAACTTTGCTGCCCTTCATATCAAATACTGAAATCTGTGACATATTGATTTCCTCCTTCCATTAAGCCTTCTTAACGCAATCTACTATTGTAACGGTGCCGTTCTTAGGACCGGGGATAGCTCCCTTGATTGCGATAAGATTGTTCTCTGCGTCTACCTTTACGATCTCAAGGTTCTGTACGGTAACCTTTTCAGCGCCGAGATGTCCGGGCATTCCCTTGCCCTTGTAGATTCTCGAAGGCGAGGAGCAAGCTCCCATAGATCCTGCATGTCTGTGAACAGGGCCTGTACCGTGAGTTTCCTTAAGTCTTGCGTTGTTGTGACGCTTTATCGTTCCTGCAAAGCCCTTACCTTTGCTGGTGCCGCTTACATCTACGATGTCGCCTGCTGCAAAGATGTCAGCCTTTACAATATCCTGTACGTTAAGAGAGCTGCAATCTTCAAGTCTGAATTCCTTGAGAGTTCTCTTAGCCGCTACGTCAGCCTTCTTGAAGTGACCTGCAAGAGGCTTGTTTACATTCTTAGCTTTTACGTCGCCATAGCCGAGCTGTACAGCCTCGTAGCCGTCGTTTTCCAGAGTTTTCTTCTGTACTACGACGCAGGGGCCTGCTTCTACTACGGTAACGGGGATTACTTTTCCCGACTCATCGAAAATCTGGGTCATGCCGATTTTCTTTCCGATGATACCTTTCTGCATTTTAATTTCCTCCTAATGGTTATTGGTTGAAGCCCTAAAGCTCCAACATGACCTGCGTTTAAGCTTTCGTTTCGAGATCGCCCGCGATCTCTTTCGGAAATTACTTGATCTCCATTACGATGCTTACTCCGGCAGGAAGTTCAAGGTTCTCAAGAGTAGATGTAGTTTCCTTGGTAGGTCTGATGACGTCGATAAGTCTTTTGTGAGTTCTCATTTCGAACTGCTCACGGCTGTCCTTATACTTGTGTACAGCGCGGAGTATAGTAACGATCTCCTTATCGGTAGGGAGCGGGATAGGACCCGAAACCTTAGCGCCCGAACGCTTTACAACGTCAACGATCTTAGCTGCTGCCGCGTCAACGGTAGCGTGCTCGTAACCCTTGATCTTGATTCTGATCTTTTCATTGACTGCCACTTTAAATCGCCTCCTTGTGCGCATGAATGATGTTTTCTGGGGGCAAATCACTGTTTTAACGTTTAACCACTTATCCGTGTGTTCCGCGCTTTAGTCATAAAAAATACCGAAAGCATTACCATTAACGCTCCCGGACTCAATAAGACACACGCCTGCCCATACTAAAAGCGGACATACCGCCTTTCGCAAGAAGTACAAGCACACACAGTGTTTCGTTATTACAGCCGCCCGGTTTAAAATCGGACATACTCGGCGGAAATTACCTGACGCACCGTCAGCAACCTCCCGCTTCAACGCATATCTTTTGATACGTTCCTGGCGAACGTATCCGTTGCAGTCACGCAAGATATATTATACATCACTTTTACGCACATTGCAAGGGGTTGCGCAAAAATTTACACTTTATTTACAAGTTACTGTGCTGCCCTTTTTCACTCCCCTCTGGTCACCCGCTCCCACGCCGTTTTCAGCCGCTCGAAGCTCCATGCCGCGTTGGCGGGGCTGGTCGAGGGCAGGGTCACCGCGCTCATGCCGCACCGCTCCTGCTGGTACTTCGCGTACACCCTCGCCGCCGCCGCGCCATTGGCATAAATGCGCTCTATCTGACACTTTTTCAGCAGACCCGCAATGTCCGCCGCTTTCGCATTTTTGATGGACGAGTCGTCCGAACCCGCAATGTCGCACTCGGCTATGCTGTCCCAAAGCGCCACGCCGCAGGCTTTCAGCAGTGCTGTTTTCTCCTCAGTGGTCTGCGGGAGCGGCGCGCCGTAAAGCTCGGCTATGAGCCGCCAAAATCTGTTTCGCGGGTGGCCGTAATAAAAGCCCTCCTCGCGCGACTTCACCGACGGGAACGAGCCGAGTATCAGCACGCGGCTGTTTTCATCATACACCGGCTCGAAGCAGTGTACTAAATGCATATATTCCGCCATTCTGCAAGCCCCCTTTTATAATAGTATAAAAAGCCCGACATTTTCCGTCGGGCTTTGCGTTTTTAGTCGATCTTTTCGATAGCTGCGTTCAGCTCTTCTTTCGCCGCGTTCTTTTCCATAAGGTATCTGAAAAGCTCCAGCAGGAAAAGCAGTACGCCGCCGCCGATGAACGCCACGATGCTGAATGTGCTCAGCGAGAGCGCGGGCTTAGGCGTATCGAGCGTTGTCGGGCCTTGTATTATCGCGTAGAGCGAGCCCGTCATAAGTCCCAGTACCGTGTAGATTGTCTTGCTGCGGTGCTTTTCAAGGCAGCGCTTTACCGACTTTATAACAACTATTATTCCCGCGATAACGCCGAAGCCGAATACGAAAAGCATCGGCACATACTTGAAATTAAGGTGAAGATATTCCTTTATCGAGTTGATAACGGGCAGGTAAATGCCGAAGCAGAGCAGCATGGTAGAGCCCGAAATTCCCGGCAGCACCATCGCCGAGATAGCTATCATCGCCGCGATGAATACATATATCACCAGTCCAACAGTAATGTGCTCGAAGTCTTTTGAAGCGCCGAGGTGACCGTTCAGGTAGGTTATGCCGACTACCAGCGCCGTGCCCAGCGCCCAGAATATCAGGTTGTAATACTTGCCTTTCAGCGAGTCTTTCTCCTCGCGCGCCACTACGGGTATCGCGAAAAGCGTCAAGCCGAAAAATACCGAGCTGAGTATGTATATATGGCTCTCAAAAAGCTTTGAAAGCACCAGCACCGAAGAGCACAAGCCGATAGCCCAGCCAATGCCGAGCTTTACAAGAAATATCAGCGCCTCTTTGCGCTCCTCCTTAGTGCCCGATACCAGCGCGTCCAGCGAGCCGATGAATTTATCGTAAAAGCCGAGCAGAAACGCGATAGTGCCGCCCGAAACGCCCGGAACGCTGTCCGCCAGCGCCATGCAGAAACCTCTGAACATATTGAGTATCAGCATAAAATTTTGTCCCTTTCTTTTTTGTCCGTATAGATATATAAATGTCTGTTTGTATGTGACTTACATCATCTCAACGGGCTCTATGCCGAGGACGTCGAGGTGCTTTTCAAGCACGGTGCGAACCGCCGCGCAGATGTTGAGCCAAGCGTGCTTTTTGTCCGCGTCCTCCTCGGTAAGAATGTGGTTGTCGTGATAGAATTTTGAGAATGCCGAAGCGAGCTGGTAAGCGTTTTCGCAGATAACGCTCGGCGCTTTCTCGCGGTAAGCCAGTGCGAAAGCCTCGCCGCTGAGCGATATTTTCAGCAGCAGGTCGCGCTCAGAGTCGGTGTATACCGCCGCCGAGTCAAACTGCTCGCCCGCGCCCTCGGCCTTTTTCAGTATCGAATTTATTCTCGCGATGGTGTACAGCAGGAACGAGCCGGTCTTGCCGTCGGGCGCCATGAATTTATCCATGTCGAAAACGTAGTCCTTCATGCAGTAGTTCACGAGGTCGCCAAATTTGATGGTAGCCACCGTGATCTTGCGGGCTATG
Organism: Ruminococcus sp.; assembly: GCA_048252855.1. GTDB lineage: Bacteria > Bacillota > Clostridia > Oscillospirales > Ruminococcaceae > YE71. The sequence continues at coordinate 9,427 of DBEZOM010000218.1, read as the reverse complement.
TCCTCTCTGTCCGCGTCCTTGCTGAAATTCGAGGCCGAAACGCGCTCCAGCGCCGCTTCGTAAACGGTGTTGTAAAAGTCCGCGAGCCTCATTACGCCGCCCTCGCGGGTCTTGTAGGGCTTGCCGTCCGCGCCGTTCATCGTGCCGTAGCCGATGTGCGCGAGGGTAACTTCTTCGGGCACTATGCCCGCCTTTTTCGCACATCTGAACACCTGCGTGAAGTGCAGACCCTGACGCGCGTCAACTATGTACCATATCTGGTCGGGCTTGAAATCGTGCTCGCGCTGGATAAGCGTAGCGAGGTCGGTGGTAGCGTAGATGTTGGAATTATCCGATTTCTTGATGATAACGGGGGGAATGGTTATCTTATCGCTCTCCTCCGCCACGTCTACTACCATAGCGCCCTGACTTTCATGAAGCAGACCCTTTTCGTTGAGCACGTCGAGCAGCTCGGGAACGTACTTTTCCGCGTCGCTCTCACCGTACCAGTAGTCGAAATCTACGTTAAGGTTCTCGTAGTTCTTCTTCATATCGGCTACCGAGATACGGATTATCTCGCGCCAAAGCGCAGTGTAGCCGGGGTCGCCCTTCTGAAGCTTCGCGGTTATGCCGCGCGCCTTCTGCTTAAAGTCATCGTTTTCCTTGCTCTTCGCGCTCGCGAAGGGGTAGATGACGTTCAGGCTTTCCGCGTCGAGGTCTACACCCGCGAAATTCTCCGCGTCGAAATCTTCGGCAAAGCAGGCCCACTCGGGGTGGCGCTCCTGCAATTCAGCCATTACCAGACCCATCTGCAAGCCCCAGTCGCCGAGGTGCACGTCGCTGATGGTCTTTCTGCCCGTAGCGCGCACCAGCCTTTTCAGCGCTTCGCCTATAACGGCAGAGCGCAGGTGGCCTATGTGCAGCGGCTTCGCGACGTTTGGGCCGCCGTAATCGAGCACTACTGTTTCGGGCTTTTCAGCCTGCGGTATGCCGAGGTTCTCGTCCGCCAGCGCCTGCTTTACATAGCCCAGCAGAAATTCGTCGGATACGGTGATGTTTATAAAGCCCGCGCCTACTACCTCTACTTTTTCAAGGTCGGCGTCGCCCTCAAGCTTCGCCGCGGCGTCGGCGGCTATCATGCGGGGTGCTTTGTGGTAAAGCTTCGCGCCCGCGAAAGCGCCGTTGCACTGAAACTGGCAGAGGTCGGGGCGGTCGGAAGTTACTACCGTGCCCAGCTCGGCAGAATAGCCGCATTCGGCAAAAGCGGCCGAAAGCTTATCAGTTAAGATCTTAGTAATGCTCATAATTATAATAGTCCTCCAGAGTAAATATTCATGAATACCAGTTTATTATACTAACTTTCGGTAGACTGTAAATGTACTAATTGTAAACTTTCAATGTACTAATAATGATTATACCAAACCTTTACACGTTCTTTACGCATTTTAAGGCAGGTTTAAAGCCGTTTAACGCCTGTTTATGGCTGATTTAGGGCAAATTTATGCTTAAATTTATAAAACTCAGCCCAGCGGCGGGATAATTTTTGTAAAAATCGGAGAAATGCGCGTTTTTTTCGACTCATAGCTTGACAAACGGCGGATATTGTGGTAACATAACATTGTTATCCAACATAACAGCGTTATGCTAGGCGTTGAGCAAGTTATGCAAAAGGAGGTCAGCGGATATGTCACCCAGAAGCCACGAGCAAAGCGGCGAAACAAAAGAGCTGCTGCTGAAAGCCGCGAGGGCTGAGTTTCTCGAAAAAGGCTACACAAAAGCTTCTCTGCGCAAGATATGCGCCGACGCGGGCGTTACTACCGGCGCGCTCTACTTTTTCTTTAAAGATAAGGAAGACCTTTTCGCCTCGATAGTCGAAAAGCCCTACCGTCAGCTTGTAGCCGCGCTGGAAGAGCATTTCGAGCTTGACAGCAACATTGCCGCCGACTACACCCAGCAAGACGGCGACCACGACGACCTTGCGCGTATGCTGGTGCACCATCTTTATTCCAACCGCGAAGCGTTTCTGCTTCTGCTCACCCGCGCGCACGGAACTTCTTACGAAAACGCCGTTGACGAGGTGGTGGGGCTTATGGAAAGCTCTTACCACGTTATGGCGGAACAAATGGCTTCGGCTCACCCCGGCACTAAGGTGAACGAATATATGCTCCACTGGCTGACGCATATGAATATAGACGCATTTATCCACCTGCTGACGCACGAGTGCGACGAGGGCAAGGCGCTAAAGCATATGAGCCAGATAATAGACTATATCGTTTCGGGCTGGACTAAGATGATACTTATACCCGACGAAACTAAAACACAGTAAATTTTTAGCCGTATCAACACACGGCTTTTTACATAACGTCAACATAACATCGTTATGTTGAACAGACATACAGGAGGTATTCACAGATGTATTTAGAGGTAAAAGATCTGAAAAAAAGCTACGGTAAAGACCAGGGCTATGTGCAGGTGCTCAAAGGAGTATCCACGGGCGTGGAAAAGGGTCAGATGTGCGTAATACAGGGCACGAGCGGCTCGGGAAAATCCACCCTGCTCAACTGCATAGGCGGCTTGGATAATATCGACAGCGGCTCGGTAAAGGTAGACGGAAAAGAGGTATGCGGTCTTTCGGCCGATAAGCTCGCCGATTACCGCCGCGATAACTTAGGCTTCATATTCCAGTTTTACAATCTCGTACCGAACCTCACCGTTCGCGAAAACATACAGGTCTGCGAATACCTTGCCGATGACCCGCTCGATATGGAAGAGCTGCTGCAAACTCTGGGGCTTTCCGAGCACCGCAACAAATTCCCCTCGCAGCTTTCGGGCGGTCAGCAGCAGCGCTGCGCTATTGCAAGAGCGCTGATAAAAAATCCTAAACTGCTGCTCTGCGACGAGCCTACGGGCGCGCTTGACTCAAAGACCTCGCGCGATATACTTATTCTGCTTGAAGAGATAAACAAAAAGTACGGCACTACCATGCTTATAGTTACCCACAATAATTCTATCAAAAACATGGTGCACAAAGTAATAATACTTAAAGACGGCATGATAAAGAAAGAATACGAGAACGAAACGCGCGTTCCCGCCGCCGAGCTGGAGGATCTCTGATGAACAAGGTACTTAGAAAGCGCATACCGCGCGATTTGAAAAACAGCCTGCTGAGAAACCTCGCCCTGCTCGTCATGATAGTTCTGGGTATGTATCTGGTAATAAGCATGATAGGCGGTGCGGAAACCATAATTGCGGGCACTGAGCAAAACTGCCGCGATAAAAACTGCGAGGACGGCGAATTTACCGTATTCCTGCCCCTTACCGATGAGCAGATAGCCGAGCTTGATAAAGCGGGCGCAGATGTTGAAGCAAAATTCAGCATGGATATAGAGTCGGGCAAAAATAAGATACTGCGCGTTATGAAAAACCACACGGATATAAACCTCATGACTCTGGACGACGGCGAGCTTGCCGACGAAGCGGGCGAAGCAGCCCTCGAAAAGCGCTACTGCGAGGAAAACGACATCAAGATAGGCGATAAGATAACGCTTGCGGATACCGAGCTTACCGTTACAGGTATCGGCAGCGTGCCCGATTACGATATGCCCGTTAAGAACATCTCCGACGCTTCGGCTGAAAGCAGCGGATTTGGTTTGGCTTTCGTAAGCGACGACCAGTACGACGCTATACTTAACGCAGGCGGTCAGAAAGCCGAAGACCTCAGCTACTCTTACGTTTTAAAGAACGGCGCTGAGGATAAGGAGATAAAAGAGCTTCTGCGCTCATTCGATTTCGATTACTCCGCCGTGGAAGACCGGTATTTCAAGGAAACGGTAGAGGACACCATCGGCAAAAAGGAAGATATAGAAGATGGCGTAGCCGACCTTAACGACGGCGCAAAAGAGCTTTCCGAAGGGCTGAACGAGCTGAAAGCTTCGAGCGGCGACCTTACCGAAGGCATGAACGCGCTCTTTGAAGCCTGCCTTGCTCAGGCAAATCAGAGCCTTGCCGCTTCGGGCATAAAGACTGAGCTTACCGCCGATAATTACGCCGATACTCTCGATCAGCTTTACAAGGCTGCAAAAAGCGCCGACATAAAGCAGCTTAAAGAATCCCTCGCGGCGGCGGATAAGCTGCGCGGCGGCACGGTGGATTACACCGAGGGCGTAGACAGCGCTGCCGAGGGCGCGGGCGAGCTGGCTGACGGCGTTGCGAAGCTTGACGAAAAGACCGCCGAGCTGCTGGACGAATATTTCACCATCGACCTCGATAACCTTACCTCTTTCGTAAAAGCGAGCGACAACCTGCGCATACGCGGCGCTGAGAACGACGTTGCGAAAAATAAGCAGATAGGCGCGCTGGCGGGCGTTATACTAATGGTGCTCTTCACCTACGTTATCTCAGTATTCGTTATCCACCGCATACAGAACGAAAGCAGCGTTATCGGCGCGCTGTACGCACTGGGCGTTAAAAAGCGCGACCTGCTGCTGCACTACATAACCCTGCCCGCGCTGATAGCTTTGGCGGGCGGCATTATCGGCACGATAATCGGCATATACAAAATACCGAGCGAGATGGTGGACAGCTACAACTACTTCTCTATCCCGAATTTTGACGTAGTAGTTCCCGCCTACCTCTTCGTGTACGGAATAGTTATGCCCCCCGTTACCGCTATGATAGTGAACAGCATTGTAATAAACAAAAAGCTTTCGCAAACGGCGCTCTCGCTCATAAAGAACGAGCAGAAGCAGTCGCGCGTGAAGAACGTAACGCTAAAGACTAAGAAATTCGTCACCGCTTTCCGCATACGCCAAATGCTGCGCGAGGTTCGCACGGGCATAACGGTAGTAGCCGCTATGTTCATAACCCTGCTGATATTCATGCTGGGCGCGGACTGCTATGTGCTCTGCAAAAACGTGGCTACCGATACCAAAGAATACACCAAGTACGAGTATATGTACTCGCTGAAATACCCCGAAAAGACCGTGCCTGCTGAGGGCACGCCCGCTTACGCCGAGTCGCTCTCTAAATCCGCTTACGGCGATACCGTAGACCTCACCGTACTGGGCATAGACGGCAGCGACTCCGCCTACCGCTACTTCACCTGCCGCCCCGCAAAGGGAAAATCGAGCGTGACTATAAGCACCTCGGTACAGCAGAAGTACGGATTATCTAAGGGCGATAAGCTTATACTTTCCGACAACACCAACGATATGGACTACGCCTTTACGGTAGACGACATCTGCGACTACTCGGCGGGACTGATGGTGTTTATGGATATAGACAGTATGCGCGAGCTTTTCGGTCAGGAGGACGATTATTACAACACCGTTTTCTCCGACAAAGAGCTTGACATTGACGAAGGCAGACTTTACAGCGTTACCACCCGCGCCGACATCGAGCGCGCCTCAGACGTATTCATCGAGCTTATGACGCCGATGATAGCCACGCTGATAGGCGCTTCGGCAGCTATATTCTTTATGGTAATGTTCCTCATGCTGAACGTAATGATAGACCGCGCGAGCTTCGGCATCTCGCTGATAAAGATATTCGGCTTCCGCACGGGCGAGATAAGAAAGCTTTACCTAAACGGCAACACATACATCATCGCGATAGGCGCGGCTATATGCATACCGCTCTCGAAGCTTTGCTCCGACGCTATGTACCCGTTCCTCATCTCAAACACCTCCTGCGGAATGAACCTGCACTTCACATGGTATATGTACCTCGGACTTTTCGCGGCGGTAATGGCGCTGTACTTTATAATAAACACCCTGCTGGTAAGAAAGCTGAAAAAGATGACCCCCGCAGAGGTGCTGAAAAACCGCGAATAACGCGAAAAAATACCTGCAAAATATCTCCCCCTAAATACAGCATAATCAAAAGGCTCTCCGATAAAACTTCGGAGAGCCTTTTGTACATATATAAATTAAATATGCTGAGCCGTGTAAAGCTTGTAGTAGTCGCCTTTTTTCGCCATAAGCTCTTCGTGAGTGCCGCTTTCGGTAATGCCCTTGTTGTCGATGTACATTATCCTGTCGCAGTTCTTTATGGTGGATAGGCGGTGGGCTATTATGAAAGACGTTCTGCCCTTTAGCAGCTCGTTCAAGCCCTGCTGCAGCAGGCGCTCGGTGCGCGCGTCGATGGAGGAGGTCGCTTCGTCCAGCACAAGTATGCGCGGGTCGGAAAGCAGCGTGCGCGCGAAAGATATTAGCTGCTTCTGACCGCCCGAAAGCTTCGAGCCGCGCTCGTTCACTTCGGTAAGGTAGCCCTTTTCCATCTCGCTGATAAATTCATCGGCGCATACCGTGCGGCTTGCGCTTACTATCTCGTCCTTAGTGGCGTCCAGCCTGCCGTAGCGGATATTGTCGAGTATAGTTCCGCTGAAAATAAAGCTGTCCTGCAGCATTATGCCCATCTGCGAGCGCAGCGAGTGCAGAGTGGCGGCGCTTATATCCTTGCCGTCTACCGTTATCCTGCCGGAAGATACGTCGTAAAAGCGCGAGATGAGCGAAACTATAGTAGACTTGCCCGCGCCCGTAGGGCCTACCAGCGCGACGCTCTCGCCCGGCTTTACCTCAAAGGAAACGTGCTCGAGTACGTTTTTGCCCTCTTCGTAAGCGAAGGTGACGTCCTCAAAGCGTACCGCGCCCTTTATCTCGCCGATGTCTTCAGCGCCCTCTTTATCAGCAATGGTAGCGGGCTCGTCAAGCGTTTCAAATATGCGCTCTAAGTACGCTACGTTGTTGATGAAGTTGTTGAAGAGATTCGAGAGGTTCATTATCGGCTGCCAAAAGCTCGAAGCGTAGCTCGTCATAGCGGCGATAGTACCCAGCGTAACGCTCGCGGGGGAAAGCACCAGCAGTCCCACAAAGAATATCGCGGCGCGCACCAGCGTGGATATATTATCCGTAGCGGGCCATACCAAATTCGAGTAGGTAACGGCAGTCATCCAGCTTTTGCGGTATTTGTTCGAGAGGCGGTCGAATATGCCCTCGTTCTCCTCCTCGCGGGTGAATATCTGCGTTACCCTGGCGCCGACTATGTTTTCCTGCAAGTATGCGTTCATGTTTGAGCTTTTGTTTGAAACGTCCTGCCATGCGCGGCGCTGACGCTTCTTTATCGCCATCATGACTACCGCGAAAATCGGCACGCCCGAAAGCACCACCAGCGAAAGGCGAACGTCTACAAAGAACATGAATACCATGATGAAAAGCATATTTAGAAACTCGAGTATAACGTTGATAACGCCGTTTGAGAGCATATCGGAGACCGAGTTTACATAGTTTACTACGCGAATAAGTATCTTGCCGTGCGGGCGGTCGTCGTAGTACTGAAAAGGCAGCTCCTGCAAATGCGCGAAGAGGTCGGTCCTAATATCGAAGATAATATCCTGACCCACTACTGTCATTATGCGCGAGCGGATATTTGAGAAAGCTACCGATACGGCTATCGTGAGCACCAGCAGACCGCTCAGCAGGAAAAGCTGAGGGATATTTTTCTGCGGTATGGTGTTATCCAGCGCGTACTGCGTGATGAGCGGCGCGAGCAGGCCCGATACCGCCGCGAAAACGCTGAGCACCAGCGCCAGTATCATCTTGCCCTTATACTTTTTCATGTAAACGAACGAGCGCTTTAGGTGGCGAAAGTCGAACGGCGTTTCAAGCACCTCGTCCACATCGTATCTGTTGCGTGCCATTTACTCCGCCCCCTTTCCGAAGCCTTCGTTTTGCAGGCGGAAAACGTCGTAGTAGTAGCCCTTCTGCGCTAGAAGCTGCTCGTGAGTGCCCATTTCCTTTATCTTTCCGTCCTCTAAAATTATTATCTTGTCAGCGTCCTTAGTGGAGGATATGCGCTGCGCTATGATTATCTTGGTGCATGGGAAATCCAGTGTGCGCAGGCTTTCCTGTATGTGCTTTTCCGTTTCCATATCCACCGCCGAGGTGGTGTCGTCGAGTATCAGCACGGCGGGCTTTATAGCCAGCGCGCGTGCGAGCGATATGCGCTGCTTCTGACCGCCCGAAAGACCCACGCCGCGCTCGCCTATCAGCGTTTCGTACCCATCGGGCATCTTGCTGACAAAGCCGTCCGCCGCCGCGAGCTTAGCGTAATGCTTCACGTCCTCTTCGGGCATAGAAGAATCGCCGTAAGCAATGTTGCCGTCTATGGTATCAGAATACAGCAGAACGTCCTGCGTAGCCATGCCTATGTTCTTGCGAAGCTGAGAAAGCTTTCGCATACGCACGTTCACGCCGTCTACCAGCACTTCGCCGCCCGCCGTATCGTAAAAGCGGGGGATAAGGTTTATCAGCGTAGTCTTGCCCGAGCCGGTCTCGCCCATTATCGCTACCGTTTCGCCCGGCGCTATATGGAAGCTAATATCCTCCAGCACTGTTTTATTGCCGTACTTAAAGCTTACGTTTTTGAACTCTATCTCGCCGCGCAGTCTGCCGTCAATATCCTCGGCGTCGTCGCGGTCTACTATCTTCGGCTGAGAGTAGTATATCTCGATTATCTTCATGGCGGAAGCCATAAAGCGCTGAAGGTCGTTGACGTACATACCCAAGTTTCTTACGGGGTTCGAGATAGCCCAGATAAGTCCCGATATAGCTATGTACTGGCCCATCGTAAGGCTGCCCTTTATAAGGAATATACCGCCGCCCAGCAGCATAACTACCGAAAGCACGTTCGCGAGCGTTTCCATATACGGCGAATATTTCAGCCACATCAGCGAAGCTTTCTTGTTCGCTTCCGAATACTCGCGGTTCGCCTTGCCGAATTTCTCTATCTCGTAATCTTCGCGGGCGAATGCTTTTACAACGCGGTTGCCCGAGATATTCTCCTGCGCGTCGGTATTCAGCTTCGAGAGCTTTTCGCGCAGCTCGACGTATACGGGGCCGGCAACTTTTTTGAACATCACCGTTATCACGAAGATAAATGGCGTTACCGCGAAGAGCATTAGCGCCATCTTCCAGTTTATGATAAAGAAATACACCATCGAGGCGGTGAAGAGCGAGAGCGATTCCACAATGCCCTTGAAAACCCAAGATACCGCGTGGCGCACCATATCCAGGTCGCCCGTCAGACGGGTCATAAGGTCGCCCGTGCGGTTTTTATCGTAAAAATCCATATCCTGCCGCTGAACGCGCTGAAAAAGGCGGTTGCGTATCTTGTATATCATGCCCTGCGAAGATATTTCGTAGGTCATGTTGCAGGAATACTGGCAGACCGTGCGCAGCAGCGTAAAGCCTATCATGCCCACCAGCAGCATTATAAAGCCGTGCTTATCCGCCTGCAAATTCGCGGCGGCGTTTTCGCCCGTGATGTATGTGTCCACTATCTTCGAGCTGAAATACGGCGTTGTGAGATACAGCGCGTTGCAGGCGAGCGAGAGCACCAGCGCCGCGATGTATATTTTCCTATACCCTTTCAGATTGTGCCACAGCCATTG
>DBEZOM010000217.1:0-11496 GCA_048252855.1 Ruminococcus sp. | reverse complement strand
ATATATCATAATGCCCTGCGGGGCGCTTTAATGGAGAGAATTTCAATGACTACTACAAAAACAAGGATAACCGAGCTGCTCGGTATCAAGTACCCCATTTTTCAGGGCGGCATGGCTTGGATAGCTGAGTCTACCCTCGCGGCGGCTGTTTCAAACGCAGGCGGCCTAGGCATTATCGCGGGCGGCTCTGCACCCATCGACTACCTGCGCGAGCAGATACGCCGCTGCAAGTCGCTGATGGACAAGCCTTTCGGCGTGAACATCATGCTGATGAGCCCCAACGCTGAGGAGCTGGCGCAGCTCGTGATAGAAGAGGGCGTGCCCGTAGTTACCACAGGCGCAGGCAACCCCGGAAAATTCATGGCTGCTTGGAAAGAAGCGGGCGTAAAAGTAATACCCGTAGTTCCCTCGGTAGCTCTTGCGAAGAGAATGGAGCGTTCCGGCGCTGACGCAGTTATCGCAGAGGGCACAGAGTCGGGCGGACACATCGGCGAAAACACCACCATGTGCCTTGTTCCGCAGGTTGTAGACGCGGTAGATATACCCGTTCTCGCGGCGGGCGGCATTGCCGACGGCAGAGGCATAGCGGCTTCGTTCATGCTGGGCGCTGAGGGCGTTCAGGTAGGTACGCGTTTCCTCGCGGCGGACGAGTGCCAGATAAACCCCGTTTACAAAGAGCTGGTGGTAAAGGCTAAGGACACCGACAGCGTAGTCACGGGCAGATACACAGGTCACCCGTGCAGAAACGTAAAGACCAAGTTCTCGAAAATGCTGGCAAACGGCGAAAAAGACGGCAGCCTTACCCCCGAGCAGTTTGAGGAAGTTACCCTCGGCTCGCTGAGAAAGGCAGTACAGGACGGCAACCTTGACGAAGGCTCTTTTCTCTGCGGCGCTATCGCAGGCATGATAAAGGAAGTAAAGCCCTGCAAGGATATAATAGAAGAAATGTTCGGCGAGGCGGAAGCGCTGCTGAGCAAGTGAGATGATAAACGGAGGATATAGGATATGTCAACTGCAATAATCACAGGTTCATCAAGAGGTATAGGCGCTTCCATAGCGCTGCGTCTGGCTAAGGACGGCTACGATATAGCCCTTAACGATATAAGCGAGGCTATGTTCGAGGACAACGACATAATGGATAAGATAAGAGCCGAGGGCGTTATCTGCGAAAAATTCATCGCCGACGTTTCCAACTACGCGCAGTGCGAGCAGATGGTAAAGGACATAAAGGCGAAGTTCGGCACTATCGACGTGCTGGTAAACAACGCAGGAATCACCCGCGACGGACTTCTTGCAAGAATGAGCGAGGAGAATTTCGATACCGTTATAGCTGTAAACGAAAAGAGCGTTTTCAACATGACGAAGTTCGTAGGCAGCGTTATGATGAAGCAGCGCAGCGGAAAGATAATAAATCTCTCTTCCGTAGCGGGTCTTTGGGGCAACCCCGGTCAGCTCAATTATTCCGCGTCTAAAGCGGCTATAATCGGCATGACTAAGACAGTAGCGAAAGAGCTCGGCTCGCGCGGGATAACCTGCAACGCCGTAGCTCCCGGCTTTATAAAGACCCCCATGACCGACAAGCTGACCGAGGCGCAGAAAGAAAACATACTGCGCATGATAGCTATGAGAAGATACGGCACGGTAGAGGAGATCTCGGGCGTTGTATCGTTCCTTGCATCTAAGGACGCAAGCTACGTTACGGGTCAGGTAATAGAGATCTCGGGCGGACTTTCGATGTAATGAAAGAGAGGTAATAAAGCGCTATGAAAAGAGTTGTAATAACAGGAATGGGCACTATAAACCCGCTGGGCAACAACGTGCCGCAGTTTTGCGAAGGCCTGAAAGAGGGCAGACTTGGTATCAGCAAGGTAGACCAGTTCGACTGCTCTGATTTTGAAGTAAAGTGCGTAGGCGCAGTAAAGGACTTCGACCCCCTTACTGTTATAGATAAAAAAGAGAGCCGCAGAATGGACCGCTTCACCCAGTTCGCAGTATGCGCGGCTGACGAAGCTATGAAAGACGCGGGCAGCGACTTTAAGGACGTAGACCCTTACAGAGCGGGCGTTATAATCGGCGTAGGCATAGGCGGACTGAACCTTACCGAGCAGGAGCACGCGAAATTTCTCGCAAAGCCCGATAAGATAAGCGTTTTCTACATCCCGATGATGATAGCGAACATGGCGGCGGGCACTGTTTCGATGAAAACAGGCTTCAAGGGCGACAACTACGCTACCGTTACCGCCTGCGCTTCGGGCACTCACGCAGTGGGCGAAGCTTTCAGAAAGATAAAGGACGGCTACCTCGACGTAGCTATCGCGGGCGGCTCTGAGAGCTGCATCTCGCGCTTTGCACTGGCGGGCTTCAACAACATGAAGGCGCTCTCGCGCGAAGAAGACCCCGAAAAGGCTTCCACGCCTTTCGACCTCAACCGCAAGGGCTTTGTACTGGGCGAGGGCTGCGGAATACTCGTTCTCGAAGAGTACGAGCACGCTAAGGCGCGCGGCGCTAAGATATACGCTGAGATCGCAGGCTACGGCGCTACCTGCGACGCTTACCACATGACCAGCCCTTCGCCGACGGGCGAGGCTGCGGCTGCTGCTATGAAGGCTGCTTATACCGAGGCAGGCCTTGCGCCCGAGGACGTTACCTACATCAACGCCCACGGTACTTCCACCCACCTCAACGACGCTTATGAGACTATCGCGATAAAGATAGCGCTGGGCGAAGAGGCGGCTCAGAAAACTATCATAAATTCCACAAAGTCGATGACGGGCCACCTGCTGGGCGCTACCGGCGCGGTAGAGGCGATAGCCACCGCTTTGCAGATAAACGAGGGCTTTATACACCAGACCATCGGCTATGAAACTCCCGACCCCGAGTGCGACCTTGACTACTGCACCGAGGGACTTCGCAAGACTGAGATAAAGGCTGCGCTTTCAAACTCGCTCGGCTTCGGCGGACACAACGCTACCATCTGTCTGAAAAAGTTTGCTGACTGATTTTACGGGGAGGATATTTTGAAATGAGCAAGATCTTTGATATAATCGACGTAGAGGCGATAGAAAAGCTCGCCGATATAGTGAACGAAAAGGACTTAGGCGAGATAACCGTAGGCTACGAGGGCAAGAGCGTTACCGTAAAGGGCAAAAAGCCAGCGCCGCCCGCACCCCCCGCAGGCGGTTTTGCGCCCGCAATGCCCCCTGTATCGCCCGCAGCGGCAGCCGCCGTTACCGAGCCGATAGAGATGTCGCCAAAGACTGAGGAGATAAGCGGCACGCCCGTAAAAGCGCCGATAGTGGGCACATATTACTCAAAGCCCCGCCCCGACGCCGCGTCTTTCGTAACAGTAGGCAGCAAGGTGAAAAAGGGCGATGTGCTGTATATCCTCGAGACCATGAAGGTAATGAACGAGATAGCGGCAGAGAGCGACGGAATAGTTACCAAAATACTGGTAGCCGACGGCGATTCGCTCGAGTACGGACAGACCGTAATGATACTGGGATGATAAACGGAGGATACAAAAAATGGCTGTAATAATGGATAAAGAGCAGATAAAGGAAGTAATACCCCACCGCGACCCCTTTCTGCTTATAGACGAGATTAACGAGCTGGAGGTAGGCAAGAGGGTAGTGGCTACCAAGTACATCAAGGCTGAGGATTTTTGGTTCAAGGGTCATTTTCCCGAGTACCCCGTTACCCCAGGCGTATTGATGATAGAGATGCTGGCGCAGGCGGGCGCGGTAGCGCTGCTTTCCATGCCCGAGAACAAGGGAAAGATAGGCTTTTTCGGCGGCATAAACAACGCTAAGTTCCGCAAGCAGGTAGTTCCCGGCGACGTACTGCGTCTGGAAGTTGAGATAACAAAGGTAAAAGGCCCCGTAGGCTACGGCAAGGGCATTGCTACCGTAGATGGCAAAAAGGCAGTTTCGGCTGAGATCTCCTTTGCTATAAAGTAAGCGGAAGGAGCTGTAATAAAAACCATGTTCAAAAAGGTTTTGATAGCAAACCGCGGCGAGATAGCGGTGCGCATAATACGCGCCTGCCGCGAGCTGGGTCTGCGCACCGTGGCGGTGTATTCTGAGGCTGACAGAAGCGCTCTGCACGCCAAGATAGCCGACGAGGCGGTATGCATAGGCCCTGCCGCCAGCAGCGAGAGCTACCTAAACGTCCGTGCGATAATAGGCGCTTGCGAGATCACGGGCGCTGACGCTATACACCCCGGCTTCGGCTTTCTTTCCGAAAACGCATCGTTTGCGCGCACCTGCGAAAAGTGCGGCATAACGTTTATCGGCCCAGACTCGCACAGTATAGAGATGCTGGGCGATAAGGCGGCGGCTAAAGAGGCTATGAAGGCTGCGGGCGTGCCCGTTATCACAGGCTCTGACGGCGCTGTAAAAAGCTTTGAGGAAGCAAAGCGCATAGCTGCCGAGATAGGCTATCCCGTAATGGTAAAAGCCTCGGCGGGCGGCGGCGGAAGAGGAATACGCATAGTAGAAAAGGCGGAAGAGCTGGAAAGCCAGATAAACGCCGCCAAGCAGGAAGCCCTTTCGGCTTTTGGCAACGACGAGATATACATAGAGAAATTTGTGGTGAACCCGAAGCATATAGAGATACAGATACTTGCCGACTCGCAGGGGAACGTTATCTCGCTGGGCGAGCGCGACTGCTCTATGCAGCGCCGCAATCAGAAAGTGCTGGAGGAAGCGCCCTCTACCGTTATCGACGAGGACACCCGCCGCAAGATGGGCGAGGCTGCCTGCGCCGCGGCTAAGGTATGCGGCTACAAAAACGCGGGCACGATAGAATTTCTTGTGGATAAGGACAAGCATTTCTACTTTATGGAAATGAACACGCGCATACAGGTAGAGCACCCCATTACAGAAGAGGTAACGGGCGTTGACATAGTAAAAGAGCAGCTTCGCATAGCGGCGGGCGAGCCCCTCTCGTACAAGCAGGAGGATATAAAGCTCAGCGGCCACGCGATAGAGTGCCGCATAAACGCCGAGAATCCCGCTATGAACTTCATGCCCTCGCCCGGCGTGATAGATTCGCTGTTTATCCCCGGCGGCCCGGGCGTGCGCGTAGACACGGCTGTTTATCAGGGCTACGAGATAACGCCTTATTACGACTCTATGATAGCGAAGCTGATAGTTCACGGCAAAGACCGCGAAGAAGCTATCGCGAAAATGAAATGGGCGCTGGCCGAGTTTATAGTAGACGGCGTCAGCACCAATATAGATTTTCACCTAAAGCTTATACGCACCGAAGCCTTTGAAAAAGGCGATTACGACAACGGCTACCTCAACCGCGTTAAGCTTATCTAAGAAAGGGGGAGCTTACAGATATGCTGGAGGATCTTTTTTCAGTAGTGCGCACGCGCTTTAATTACGGCGACGATGACGAGCCGCCAAAGAAAAAAAAGACCGATATACCAAAGGGGCTGCTCTTTAAATGCCCCCGCTGCTCGAACAACACCTTTATGGAGGATTTTGCGGCAAACGGCAAGGTATGCCCCCACTGCAACTACCATTCGCGCCTTACCGCGCGCGAGCGGCTGGACATCACTATAGATAAGGACAGTCTGGAAGAATTTGACGCAGATATGATCTCGGGCAACCCGATAGATTTTCCCGATTACGAAAACAAGCAGAAAGCTCTGCGCGAAAAAACGGGTCTGAAAGACGCCGTGGTGACGGGAAGAGCCAAGATACGCGGCGAGGATATAGTTATAATAGTTATGGACTCTAACTACATGATGGCCTCTATGGGCAGCGTAGTGGGCGAGAAGATAGCCCGCGCTTTTGAGTACGCTACCGAGCACAGCCTGCCCGTTATCGCATTTACCGCTTCTGGCGGCGCGAGAATGCAGGAGGGCATAGTTTCGCTCATGCAGATGGCTAAGACTTCGGGCGCTGTCGGCAGACACAGCGACGCAGGCCTGCTGTACATCACGGTAATGACCGACCCGACTACGGGCGGCGTTACGGCATCGTTCGCTTCGCTGGGCGACATCATAATCGCCGAGCCGAAAGTGCTGATAGGCTTTGCGGGCAGAAGAGTTATAGAGGGCACTATCCGCCAGCGCCTGCCGGACGATTTTCAGTCGGCAGAATTTATGCTGGAAAACGGATTTGTAGATATGATAGTAGAGCGCAAGAGGATGCGCCGCACGCTGGCACATCTGCTCAAGCTGCATAAGCCATATGACGGAGGTGCTGAGCAATGAGTGAAAATAATATCCCCGCCAGCAAGCGCATGGAGATAATCCGCACCAAGGGCAGACCTACGGTAAAGGACTACATCCCCATGATATTCGACGATTTCTTCGAGATGCACGGCGATAGGCTCTACGGCGACGATGGCGCTATAATGGGCGGCGTAGCCTACTTCAAGGGCGTGCCCGTAACGGTGATAGCGCAGGTAAAGGGCAGAACGCTGGAGGAAAACCAGCAGTGCAATTTCGGTATGCCCCACCCTGAGGGCTACCGCAAGGCGCTCAGGCTGGCGCATCAGGCTGAGAAATTCCACCGTCCCGTGATATGCTTTGTAGACACCGCGGGCGCGTTTTGCGGCGTAGAGGCTGAAAAGCGCGGACAGGGCGAGGCGATAGCCCGCTCGATAATGGAATTTATGGAGCTGAAAACGCCCGTTATCTCTATAATACTGGGCGAGGGCGGCTCGGGCGGAGCGCTGGCTATGTGCGTTTGCGACGAGCTGGCTATGCTGGAAAACGCTGTTTACTCGGTAATATCGCCGCGCGGATTTGCCTCAATACTCTGGAAAAATGCCGAACGCGAGAAGGAAGCCGCCGACATTATGAAGATAACTGCCGAAGACCTTGTGCACTTAAAGGTCTGCGACAGCATAATAAAAGAGTCTGACGGCGGCGCCCATACCGACCCCGAGCAGACGGCTGAGAATATTTCTGAATATATTTCGCAGGCTTTGGAAAGAAATTTGCAAAAAGGGCTTGACGAAATGCTAAATGGGCGTTATAATAAGTTTAGGACAATCGGCGAGTTTGGCGTGTACGAAGAGGATAGCGAAAGCGAATGACCTTTTTCGGCGCAAAGCTGCTGCCTTTGTTTTAGCGGCGAGGTTCTTTAAAAAACAGCTCCTCTCCGGCAATACTCAAATGACAGGAGGTTTGTTTAGAATGGTATTTGAAAAGATCCGCGATATTATCGTAGACCAGCTCGACGCGTCTGCTGATGATGTTACCGCAGAGGCTTCGATCATCGACGATCTGGGCGCTGATTCTCTCGACGTAGTAGACCTTATCAGCTCTGTTGAAGATGAATTTGATGTTGAGATCCCTGATGAAGAGGTTGAGAACATCAAGACCGTAGGCGACATCGTTTCCTACATCGAAAGCGCTACTTCTGAGGAATAAGCAATTAGCTTTCATTAAAAGAAATCAAACGACGGAACGTGGCTGAAAGTAACGTTCCGTTTTTTCTTATGAGATCACCGCGAGGAGGTACAGCCTGTGCTTTGGGAAGAGAAAAATTACGATGATATTATAGACCTGCCGCACCACGTTTCGGAAAACCACGCGCATATGTCTATGCGGGGCAGGGCGGCGCAGTTTTCGGCTTTCGCCGCGCTAAAGGGCTACGATGAAGCCGTGGCGGAGGCGGCTAGGCGCACCGACAGCCGCCGCGAGCCTGACGAGGACACCGCGCGCGAGATAAACGAGCGGCTGGTATGGCTGATAGAGCATTTGGCGGAGCTGCCGCGGGTAGAGCTGACGTATTTCGTGCCCGACGAGCGTAAGGCGGGCGGCGCGTATGTGCCCGTGAGCGGTGCGGTGCGCATTTACGACTCATACGCGAAAGAGCTGGAGTTCGTCGGCGGAAAGCGCGTTCCGATAAACGATATTTACAGCATAGAGATCTTGGCCGATCGCGATGATTGCGGCGATACAGACGAGCAGGCATAAAAAAGGCGGGTACGCTTAGTGTATAGCGTACTCGCCTTTGCTTTTATGTACTTTAAGCCTTTGCGGTTTCCTGCGCGTCTTCGCCGGTGTACTGCTTTTTCCAGTCCTCTAAGCGCTGCTTTTCGCCCGCAGCGTCGGCAGGGCCGAAGCCGAGGTGGCTCTGGAACTCGCCCTTTGAGGTAACTGAGAGGGTGATGGAGGTAAAGGGCTTTTGCTTCTCGCCGATGAACACCTGACGTATAGCCATGATGAACTTTACTATCTCAACGCGGTTCTTCGCCGCCTCTTCCTTATCCATATCGAATTTCTCGAACATCTCGTCGCCGTCGATAAGCTCGCCGTCTGTGGTAACAAGGCGGTGGTAGTAGAAAACGCCGTTCTCGCCGTTTTCAGCGTAGAAATAGGCTATCTTGTAGTCAGTTTCGGGCAGGAAGCTGAAAAATTCGGTACCGAGCTGTCTGTAAAGCTCAGCCGTTTTCGACTGTATCTCTTTAAGCTGCTGCTCGGAAACGTGTGGCGGCTGGTAGCGGGGGTTCGCCTTTTCTACCTTCTCGCGCCATGCGGCGTAGCGCTTTTCCTCTTCGCCCTCGGTAAGCTCGGCGGCGGTAACGTCCATCTTTACCTGACCGTTATTGAGTATCATTATGCTGATAGCGTTGCAGGGCTTGCCGGTAGCCGCCTGCGAGCTTTCGTGCATAGCCATGAATGCCTTTTCAAGCTTCTCCTCGCGGGAAACCATATCGGGCAGGCTGAGTCCGCAAAGCTGGGGTATAGTCTGTCGCTCGAGAAGTCTGCCGTCCAGCGCGTAGCAGCAGAAATCGTCGATGTATCCGCCCGACTGAAGCTCGGCGTAGTAAAAGCCTATCAGCATCTGCTGCGGGAACATGACTCTCAGCGCTCTGCTCATCTCGGCGCAGTCTTTCTTAAAGCGCTCTTCGGGGGTAAGCTCGGGGGATGCTTCTTCCTCAGCCGCAGCGCTCTCCTCCGCTTCGGTATTTTCAACGGCTGCCTCCGCGGGGGCGGTATCAGCCTTTTTCTTTTTCTTGCCAAATAAAGCCATAGTAATGTCCTTTCGTGGTGTAGCGTCAATTCTGCTTTCTTACCACGGCGTATTCGTCGCCGTTTCGGTAATACGGGCAAGCGCCGCGGGGGTCTGACTGAAGTCTGTAAAGGTCGTCCTCGTCAATATCCACCGAGCAGAAATATTCTTCGTATTCTTCATCGTACATATAGTACGCGCAGGTATCGCAGTTCATCAAATATCTATCAGCTTTCTCGATACCGCGAAATATTTGTTTTTCTCGGAGCAGACCAGCCGTGCTACTACTATAAAAGCGGTGATAACTGCTGCCGCCGCCGCTGCCGCGGCTATTATTTTGCCAATTTTTTTCACAGCGCAGAAACTCCTTTCCAGCGTTAGTTATACAAAATCGTCCTCGTCGATGTCGTCCTCTATCTCCTCGCCGTTGAGCAGCTTTTTCAGCGTTTCAACTTCCTCTTCGGTAAGGGTTATGCCCTTGCCCATGCGGGTGTGGTCGGGGTTCCATTCTCTAAGGTCGTACTTCGGCTCGCGCTCGTTCCAGCTTACCATGTTCAGCTCTTTTGTCCAGCCGCGCGCGCTTTCGGAAAGCACTCCTATATTTTTCGTGATCTCAAATTTCAGTTCAGCCATTTCTATCTACCTCCGTTAGTTTTGTTTTTTATTTATCGGCATATTTTCGCTGCCGTTTTTTACACGTTTTTCGTTCGCCGCAGCCGCTATCGCCGCGAGCGCGCCCTGCAATGCGCCGAGGTTAGTTATCGCCGCCGCCAGCAGTATCACCAGTCCGCAGAAAATTCCCGCGAGCGCGCCGCCGAGCGCCCATATCACGCCCGTGATGCAAACGCTGCCCGCCGCCGTGGTAAAGCTGTCAGGCTCGCGCAGATAATCGAGCGCCGAGAGGATAAGCATTGCGAGGAAAGCCGCGGGCAGGCTGTACATCGCCCATACGCATATGAATATCATAGCGCCGCCGCCAAGCTTCACCGCGCGTTTGCCGGTAACTGCGCCGAAAGCCGCCGCCGCCGCGAATACCGCGAGCAGCGCCCAGCCGTGCGTCAGCCAGCAGATAACGAGGTACACCGCCGCGCCGAAAGCAAGCGCGATGAGCTTTTTGTTGCCCAGCCGCTCGACAATGCCGCGCAGCTTCGCGGGCATGAGCGCGAGCATAGCGTTCCAAACGGGCTTGATGTTTATCGCCGTGATTATGATAAAAAGTATCGGCAGAGTAACTATCGTGAATTTCACTGAGCCGCCCATGAACTGCATAACGTTTATCAGCACCATGGATATTAGCAGCGCGTTATTGATTATAAGCTTAGTAAGTCTTAGGTCGAAAGGCACAATCTTGCGCGAATCGTAAGCGCGCACAGCGAATACCGCCATGTAGGAAACTACGGTGGTTATCGGCGGGCCGTAAAGACCTATGCGCGGTATCAGCACGATATTCAGCGAGATATTTATCACGCCTGCGATAAGGCTGGTGAAAAGCGAGCGCTTGGTCTTGTTTGAAGCCAGATATATCGATCCCATAAAGGTGGTGAAGCACGAGAATATCGAGGAGTATATCAGTATAGGCGCGTAGCGCGCGGACTCCTGAAAGCTGTCGCCCATCCAAATAGCGGTAAGCGGCTGAACTATCAGCAGGCAGCCCGCCGCGAGGATATACATAAGGCACTGGTTGAGGTGGAAAACGTTGCCGTAAAAATCATTGCGGTCGTCGGAATCGTCCTCCATTATAGCCGACATATTCCAAGCCTGCCCGAACATCATGTAAACGGTGGATACTAAGTTCGCTATCTTGTACGAAGCGGAGAGTATGCCGTTTCGCTCGCTGCCGAGGTAGTAGGTGGTCATGAAAGAGTCAGAGCTGTTTGTCACCAGCCACATAAGCTGCGCGGGGATAAGGGGCATACAGTAGGCGAACATGGTCTTTACCATCTCGCGCTCGATATGCTTGAAATCGAAATATCTCCAAAGCCGCGCCGCGAAGAGCATGAAAACGGTGGAGCATAGGTCGGAAAGGATTATCGAGAGCAGGTAGCCCGTATTGCCCATCTTGAAAACGCAGATGAAAAGTATAGTGCCTATCAGCGTGAGCAGGGTGGTGAGGATAGAGTTTACGGCGTAGAGCTTTACTTTCTCTATGGCGCGCAGGAAGTTTGAGTAAACAAGCTTTAGCGAAGCCGCCACGATGTATACGAATATCAGCAGCGAGTAGCCGTGGATATATTTATCCGCCACGCCTGTAACGGTAACTATCGGCAGCACTATTGCGAGCAGGGCGAAGCCCATAAGGCAGGCTATATTGCCTATGCTGAATACCTGCCGCTTGTCGTAAGCTTTATCGAGGCCGAAGCGTATTATCGACTCGCTAATAGTCATGGTAACTATCGGCAGCAGCCAGTTCGCTATCTGCTGTATAACGTCGTTGACGCCCATTTCGGCGGGCGTAAGGTAGGTGGTGTAGACGTTGACGAGCAGTATTATCAGCACTTTCGAGCTGAAAGAGCCG
>DBEZOM010000216.1:0-8143 GCA_048252855.1 Ruminococcus sp. | reverse complement strand
ATTCTCAACTGCCCATAGAAAAAACGTGTCGAAATATATCGAATGTGCACAAAAAAAACGGCTCGGATTATTCTCCAAGCCGTCATTATTTATTTTTCACTTCTTCCAAACCCGAACCCAGACCTCAACAACGTTCCCGTTGTCATACGAAAACGCCGCCGTGATCCCTTCGTCCGTTGGTTCGTATTTGTGCGAGATACCGCGTATAGGTACGCTCAACGTGCCGTACTCCGTCTTGATCTTTGCGATGGTTTCTGCGTTCGGCTCGGCGGATAGCTTTAAGCCCGTTTCGCCGCCCGTCCGCAGAAGTTCGGCGCGCTCGCTCGTCAGCTTCATCATCACTTTTCCCGCGCCGTCTTTGTACTTTATTATGTGCTGACCTTCGCCGCCGCGCAGCTCGCATTCGCACTCCAGCTCCGTGCGCTCGCCGCCTGTTACCGTTATTAGCCGCAGCTTCGCGTTCTCGCCGCTCGCGATCTTGATAGCTTTCATGCCGCCACCGACCTTACGTCAGCGAACATTGCAGTATCTCCGCGCCGCTTGCTCCGCCGCCTAAAAATCTGCTCACGTTCTCCGCAAAAAGCTCCGCGCTGTCGGTGCAGTAAAGCTCTATCTTCGCTTTGTGATCTTCGCCCTGCAACGCGTTCTGCGCTTTCAGCGCTTCAAATGCCTGCTGAGCCGTTGCCGCGCCGGGCGAGATCAGCTTTACTCCCTCGCCCATGAATTCGCGCACAACATCCTCCAGCAGCGGGTAGTGCGTGCAGCCCATTATCAGCGTGTCGATGCCCTGCGCCTTTATCCCGCTTAGATATTCGCGAACGAAAAATTCCGCGGGCGCGCACCCCGGCGCAGTGTAGCCGTTCTCCGCCAGCGGTACGAACATCGCGCACGCTTGGCTGAATACCTCCACGTCAGGTCTTAGGCGGTGTATCTCCTGCTCGTAACAGCCCGAACGTATCGAGGCGGGCGTCGCGATTACGCCTATCCTGCCGTTTTTCGTAACTGCGCAGGCTTCGTCTACCGCGGGTATTATCACGCCGCTGTAACAGGTTATGGACGAGCCGTCAAATATCGGCACGGTCTGCATTACCGCCGATACCGTTCCGCAGGCTACCAGCAGCAGCTTTACGTTGTGCTGCTCCATAAAGCGTATGTCCTGCCTCGAGTATTCCGCTATAGTGTCGCGGCTTCTCGTGCCGTAGGGCACTCGCGCGGTGTCGCCCAGGTACACTATGTCCTCGTGCGGCATAAGCCTTATCAGCTCTTTCACGCAGGTAAGTCCGCCGACTCCTGAGTCGAATACGCCGATAGCGCCGTCTGAAATGCTGCCGCTGAGAGTTTCTATCATGTCAAATCATTCCGTTTCTATTAGTTTCTTTCAAGCGCTAGTTCTATCAGCTTATCCTCCTGCTGGGCGGGGGTCATGCCCGCGTGCTCCATCAGCTTCGGGTACATACTTATCGGCGTGTGGCCCGGCAGAGTGTTTATCTCGTTGAGCAGGGCAGTGCCGTCGGGGCAGAGGAAGAAGTCGCAGCGCGAAAGTCCCGCGCAGCCTATCGCCTTGTAAGCCTTTACCGCCAGCGCGCGTATATTCTCTATCGCTTGCTCGCTCATGCGGGCGGGGATTATCGTTTCCGAATTGTCGTCCTCGTACTTCGATTCAAAGTCGTAGAAGCCCTCGTTTGCGCTCTTTATCTCGCCGACGGTAGATGCGAAAGGCTCGTCGTTGCCCATCACCGCGCACTCGCATTCCATTCCCGTAACGCCCTCTTCTATGAGCAGCTTGCTGTCTGAAAGAAATGCCAGCTTTATGCCGTTTTTCATTTCCTCAGCGTTCTCCACGCGTGAAACGCCTACCGATGAGCCTGCGCAGCAGGGCTTTACGAACATCGGGTATTTCAGCTTCGCTTCCGCTTCGGCTATCTTCTCGTCTATCTTATCCATCTCGCTGTAACGCATAGATATGAATTTCGCCATCTTTATTCCGTTCGCTTCGAGTATCAGGTGGGTCATTTCCTTATCCATGCAGTTCGCCGAGGAGATCATGTCGCAGCCGACGAAGGGCACGCCGCTAAGCTGGAAAAGTCCCTGTATAGTGCCGTCCTCGCCGTTTTTGCCGTGCAGTACGGGGAATATGCAGTCTACCTTTATGTTGTCGAAAGTGCCGTCCGCGCCGAGCACGATAAAGCCTTTGTGCAGGGTGTCGGGGCTCATGATGCAGGGCACGTTGTCGGGGTGCTTTTCCCATTCCTTGTTTTTAATAAGCTCGGCAGGGCCTATGTACTTTAGCCAGTGGCCCTTTTTGGTGATGCCTATGCATATCACCTCGTACTTATCTTTCGGTATGCTTTCTATAACGTGCGCCGCCGAAACGAGCGAAACGTCGTGCTCGCTCGACTTTCCGCCGAATATTACTGCTACTTTGAGCTTTGCCATTTTTATCAGGTCCTTTCTGCTGATTTGGTCTATTTTATGCCGCTGAGCGGCGTTTTATTTCTATTTCCCATACCCCGCCGCGGCTTCAAAACTCATTCCGCCGCCGAATATGTCAAGCGCGCTGCCGATAGTGAAATCCAGCCTGCCGTCCGATATGTCGCGCAGTTTGTCTACGTCGCTAAAACTCGAAATTCCGCCCGCGTATGTGCAAGGTATTGGCGAGAGCGCCGCTATCTTCGCCGCGCCTTCCTCTATGCCTTTCGATTTTCCCTCAGCGTCTGCCGCGTGTATCAGAAATTCCGCACAGCTGCGCGAAAGCAGGTCGAGCGTTTGCTCTGAAAGCGCCGTGTCGGTGAATTTCTGCCAGCGGTCGGTCACTATGTAGTATTCGCCGCCCCGCTTTTTGCAGGAGAGGTCGAGCACCAGCCGCTCTTTGCCGATGGCTTCCGTCAGCTTTTTCAGCCGCGCAAAGTCTATCTCGCCGCCGCGGAAAACGTAGCTCGTGACTATAACGTGCGAAGCGCCCATGTTCAGAAAATCGGCCGCGTTCTCGTCCGTTATCCCGCCGCCTATCTGTAAGCCGCCCTCGTACTCGCTCAGCGCCAGCCGCGCCTGCCGCAGGTCTGCTTCGTAGTGCTCGCTGCCGCGCGGGTTCAGTATTATAACGTGCCCGCCGCTCAGCCCGCGCTCTTTGTAAAGCCGCGCATAGCTGTCCGCATTTTTATCTGAAACGAAATTGTCCGCAGCCTCGCCGCCCTCGTCTTTCAGCGATGAGCCTACTATCTGCTTAACCTTTCCGTTGTGTATGTCGATACATGGTCTGAAACGCATTTTTCAGCGCTCCTTTCAGTCAGTAAATAAGTGCATTTCCACATACAGCCCTATGCCTTCGGCTGTCTGTACGCGCCGCACATCTAAAAAGCAGTTGTTCGCCAAGCCGTCTTTTTTCATCTTCGCCCCCAGCCCGTTCAGCTCTTTCTCGAGCGTCTTGCTCTCCGGCTCGTATGAATCGTCTATCGCGTCCACGCCGTCGAGCTTTACGCCCGTGCTTTCGTCAAAGAGCAGTACGAAGTCCCGCCTGCCCTGCGCCAGAGCGTCTTTCGCCGCGCCGTATATCTCGCCGAGGTCATCTATCTTCACCGCGCTGCGTGTGTAAAAGCTGTTCGCATCGCTTTCCGTGTCGGGGCAGCCGTCGGGCAGTACATGGTCGGTTTCTATCTCTTCGCGCGAAACGTTGAAATATGTGTGGATAACGGGCCTTGTGGCGCTGTCGGGAACGGGGTCGTCCCATGTGCAGTCAACGTAGTACCAGTCGCCGTCCAGCTTTACCGTGTTCCAAGCGTGCTCTTCGCCCGCCGCGTCGCTGGAGTGCACCGTGCCGCATGGTATGCTGAGCATTCCCATGAACATTCTGAAAGTTGTGGTGTAGCCCTTGCATATCGCCTTGCCGTTTATCAGCGCGCCGTATGGGTCTGCGCAGTGCTCCGAGGGGTTCGGTATCGCGCTCAGTGAGCCTTCGTCGTAGGTAACGTTGTAGATTATGTAGTCGTGCACGGCGAGCTCTTTTTCGTAATCGTCCATGCCGTCGGTGACTATCTCGTCCAGCACCGCCGCCGCTTTGTCGTATATCGCGCGGTCGTTCTCGCTCAGCGCCGATGCATCGCCCGCGCGGTAAGCTTCCACTATCGGCGAAACGTCGTACATCTCCGCTTCCTCAGCTTTGTCGGATTTGTCAGCCTTGCTCTCAGCCGCCGAACTTTCAGCCGCACTTGCCGCAGATACCGCGCTCTCTGCCGAGCTTGGCTCTTCGTAATATCCCGATGAATTTCCGCCGCTGTGCGCGCAGCCTGTGCATATCAGCAGGGCGGCAGCAGCGGCGAGCAGTTTGCTTTTTATCATGTCGTTATCTCCGTTTTTTCTATAAACAATACCTAAAATTATTATAACACACTATCGCCCAAAAAGCAACCCCGAGCGCAAAAAAAGCGCAGACCCTTTCGCAGGTCTGCGCCGTAAGTTATTTCTTTGTGGTAACGCTTTTCGCCGCCGACCATTCGCCGTAGTATTTCTTGCCGCTTACGGTGGTGTATGTGCGTACTCTTACATAGTATTTTTTCGCCGACTTCAGCTTCGCAACGCTCTTCTTAACGCTCGTGCCGTCGCTTACCGTCACCTTTTTCGCCCCGCTGAATTTCAAGTTTTCCGCGTACTGTATCTCAAAGCCCGTAGCGTAAGCCGTCTTTGCCCACTTTACGGTAAAGCCTTTCGACTTAGTTATCAGCTTCTCGATCTTCTGCTTCTCGGGGTTGATCTTAAAGGTCTTTTTGATAGTTCCCGCGTAGTCGCCCGTGCCGACTATCTTTACAGTTGCCGTGCCGACGTTCTTGCGGCTCGCGTATTTCAGCGTGTAGTCAGTGCCGCTTTTCAGCGTTTTGCCGCCATACGTCACTTTGATCTTCTGCGTCTGGTTCTTGCCGTTGTACACCTTGTCGGTAATGCCGCTTACTTTCGCTTTCGTGAGGTCGTACTTCGCCGCTTTAACGCTTACCACGTCCGACCATGCGCCCGCGTATGTCTTTCCGCCGACCTCTGCCGCGCTGCGAACGCGCACATAGTAGGTCTTGCCGCCCGTCAGTCCGGTTATCGTGGTGCTTGCGGTGCCGCTGACTTTCATGTTGGTGCTTCCCGTGAAGTTCGCGTTCGGGCTGTACTGCACCTCGTAAACCGTCGCCGCTTCGTCCTCCTGCCAGCTTAGTTTAATGCCCTTGCAGGCGCTCTCGGCAGCCGTTATCGTCTGCTTCACGGGCGAGATGATGAAAGTCTTTTCAACGCTGCCGCTGTAATTGCCGATGCCCGTTACCGTAACCTTAGCCGTGCCGACTTTTACGTTGTTCGAGTAGCTGACGGTGTAATCCTTGCCGCTGACGAGCGTCTTGCCGCCGTATTTTACGGTAACTGCGGGCTTCACTTCGCTGCCAGTGTATGTCCTGCCCGCTATGCTGCTTACGTTAGCCGCCGTAAGCTTCGCGCGCTCTACCGTCACCTTGCATACAGCTTTGTTTCCGTTTGGCAGAGAGGCTGTTATCTCAGCCGTGCCCGCGCCCGTGGCGGTCACCTTGCCGTCGCTTACCGTCGCGACAGCCGTGTTCGAGCTTTGCCATGTCACATTGTCCCCCGCGGGCGCGACCGTTGCGCGAAGCTGGAATACGTCGCCCGGCGCAAGGGTCTTAGCCGTTTCGCTCAGCGTTACCGTCGCGCTGCTGCTGTCGCCGTCCAGCGGGTATATCGAGAAGTCGGGCAGGTCGTCGAGGTTTATCGCATAGTCGCTCTGGTAGACCTTTTTCCACATCGTCTTTTCGGTGTATTTTTCCGAGCCGGATATGCAAAATTCGCCGCTCCATGTGCCGAAGTACGACCACGCCGTGCCCGCTTCAAACGCTTTGTCGATGTCGAAAAGGCAGCCGTTTTCGCTCAGCGCTACTATCTTGCGGCTGTTCGAGTATTCCGCCGCTTCGATGAATTTTGAGCTTTGCGGCGAGTACTGGCGCGTGCCGGGGTAGATGTCCTCGCCGATGATGTCAACGTATTCGTCGCCTGGGTACCACTCCGCCGCCTGACCGTTGTACACCCATATCAGATTGTCGAGCTGGTACTCGTTCGTCAGCTTTTCGTATACCGCTTTCCAAAGTTTTTTGTAAGCCTCAGCGCCGTCGCTGCCCCACCAGAACCAGCCGCCGCTCGCCTCGTGCAGAGGGCGGAAAAGCACGGGCACGCCCGCCTCTTTCAGCCGCGTGAGCTGCTTCGCGATGGCGTCTACGTCGCTCATCAGTGCTTCGTAAGTTTCGGGGTCACTGCCGTCCATTACCGCCGAGAGGTCGAATTTGTTAAGATCTACGTTGTCGGTGTAAAAGCCGCCCCACCAGCGCGGATTGCCGCTGCTGTCAGTGCCCGATTTTAGGAATTTGTCGGGTAAGTTCCAGTGCCAGCAGAATGTTACTATGCCGCCCGCTTCGGAAAATTCTATCGCGTTTTCCACCGCCTTGCTGCTGTCGCCGTGCTTCACGCGCGCGGGGGTGTAGCGCATCATGTCAAGGCCCAGCATCGCGGGGGTTTCGCCAGTCGCGTTCTTTATGCCCTTAAATTCGCTGCCGTTCAGCCCGCCGTCGCAGTACTGGCCCGTGATGACCTTTTTGCCGTAAACGTCCGCCATGTAGCTGAAAAGGCGCTTGGTCTTGTCGCTTGCGTTGGGGTTTGAGAGCTGCTTGGAAACGGCGTATATGTTCTCGGGTATCGCCGACTTTTCAAGCTCTATGTAGTCGAGCATGAAGTAGCCCCAGCTCATCGTCATTTTTATGGTGTTCGCGCCCTTGTTGAAATACAGCCGCGCCACCGTGTACTCCGAGTAGCCGTCACCGTCCGCGCTCTTGAAAGTGCCCGCCGATTCGCCGTTTATCAGCAGATTGTTCAGCTTGTCGCCGCCTTGACCCTTGCTGTAAATGCGTATGTCGTAAAATCCCGCTTCGGTTATGTTCACCTTCTGCGTCCATGTGCAGGTGGTGTCGGTAAAAGTTACCGCCTTTGAGCCGGAGGCGCTGTCGTCCTTTTGCACATACGCCGCGCCGCCGAGAGTGCCGTTTTCGGCTTCAAATCTCATGCTGCTGTCGGCGAATGCCGCTAGCTGCGCCGAGTTGCCCGCGAGCATTATCGCGCTGACTGCCGCAGCTATTATTTTCCTAATATTCATAATTATAACTTCCTTTATCATAATTCAGTGACTTAATTTTATCATAACCATTGCGCTTTGTAAAGCCTTTTTTGTGCAAAAAAGCGAGAGCCGCGCGAAGTTTGTAATGAAAACGTTTCACACGGCTCTCACGAGCGCTTTGTTTAGTTAATTTGCCAAATTTGTATCAGAGTATCTCGCCGCTTACCGAAATGGTGGTCACGCGGCAGGGTATGTCTTGTCCGCGTTGCAGGATCGCTTTTTTCGCCGCCAAGTCTATCCCGCCGCAGCAGGGCACTTCCATGCGCACTACCGTTACGTCCTTGATGTCGTTGCGGCGCAGTATCTCGGTAAGCTTTTCGCTGTAATCCGCGCTGTCCAGCTTCGGGCAGCCGATGAGTGCTATCCTGCCGCGAATGAAGTCTGCGTGCATATCGGCGTAGGCGTAAGCGGTGCAGTCGGCGGCGATGAGCAGACTCGCTCCGTCAAAATACGGCGCGTTTATCGGCGCGAGTTTTATCTGCACGGGCCACTGGCTGAGCTGCGAGGGCGTGTGCGCGGGCTTCGCTTTTACCGTTACCGCCGCGGGCTTTTTCAGCGAACGCGCCATGCTTCCCGGGCAGCCGCAGGGCAGGGGAGCGCTCGGCTTTTTCGCCTTCTGCGCCTTGTTCGCCAGCACCGCCGCTTCGTCATACGCCGCCGCTTCGCGCTCGATGAATGTTATCGCCCCCGTGGGACAGGCGGGCAGGCAGTCGCCCAGACCGTCGCAGTAGTCGTCGCGCAGCAGGCGGGCTTTGCCCTCCACCATGCCGATAGCGCCCTCGTGGCAGGCGTTCGCGCAAGCGCCGCAGCCGTTGCACTTTTCTTCGTCGATGTTTATTATGCGTCTTTTCATTTTATTACCTCCGAAATGTTTCGTTTTTTTCGATGTATCGCTTGACTTTATGTACATATTATAATATAATTGAAGCAGAAAGTATGTTG
>DBEZOM010000215.1:0-5130 GCA_048252855.1 Ruminococcus sp. | reverse complement strand
TGTCTGACTTTACAGATCTACCACCCTTGTCAGCCTTTTTTCTGCGTTTATTACCGCTGCGCCTTTTAAAAGCCTCAGGCTCGGCGAGTGCGGGCAGCAGCCTTTTTTCTATAAAAGCGGATATATCCTGTTCCTTTTTGCCGTTTATATCCTCGCGCGCGACGAAAACAATATCGCACCCTATCGGGAAGCTGCTTTCGTGCAGGCGATAAGCGGCGCGAATTATGCGCTTAGCGCGGTTTCTGGCAACAGCGTTGCCTACCTTTTTAGATACGCTTATGCCAACGCGGCTCTGCGCCGTGCCGTTTTGGGTGAAATAAGCAGTCACCATGGAGCAGGAGCAGTAATTGCCCGTTTTAAAGCATCTGTTGAAAGCCTTATTATCCTTTAAGGCGACTGTAAAGAGCATAGCTTAAAAAAACTCCTTTTCCTGCGGCGGTTTAAAGCGCAAATATCCATATAAAGAGAAAGACCTATACCGAGGCGAGATCCTCGATATAAGGTCAAAAAAGCGTAAATTAGTAGCTAAGTCTTGCTCTTCCCTTTGATCTTCTTCTTGCGAGAACCTTTCTTCCGTTCTTAGAAGACATTCTCTTCATGAAGCCGTGAACCTTTTTTCTCTTAAGCTTTTTAGGCTGATAAGTTCTTTTCATCACAATTCCCTCCCTTTGCATGATCTGCTTTAGATAATCAACATCAAAACAAGGATGTCATTTCCAGCTTTTCCTGAATTACGGGGCTATTTTGACCCATACACAATAAAAAGAGTCCGAAAATAAAGACAATAAGCCCCTACAATTTACTATTATACATTATACGGAGCGCAGTTGTCAACTACATTCACAATTTTTTTACATTTAATTTTCACGGCGAGCAATAACCCGCCGAATATCCGCGTCCGCCCGCTTGACAAACGGCGCGTGGCGTGGTATAATATAGATAACAAAGAGGCGCACTGCGATAAGCGGTTCTCCTCCAAAGTCAAGTATCTTTTTTAAAAGTGACCGTCCTTTGGCAAGTTGGGCGGCTATTTTTTTATCGCAAATGTCAAGGATAAGCTTGATTAAAAAGGCATATGGACACACTGTCCATATGCCTTTACTTTACCTCAGTCATCAAGAATAATCACGTTCATCATGTAACATCTGTTCGGTAAACGGCTGAGTAGTCAATGCACAAATATAATCATCAAGATTTCTCAGATATTTTTCTGCATTCAGATATGTTATATCTTCATTATTGCAGGAAGTCAGTTTGCTTTCGCCGCGATAAATCACGACTTTATTGATTATTTTTGTTCCTGTATCTTCTTCAAAGAGTTTACAAAACTCTTCGTCCCTTAAATGCCTTGATTGATGCGTGTCGATTTTATCGGAATGCTTAACCTCAATTATGGCAGCTTTTTTCTTTGGATAATTCATGATGACAACATCAAACTCTTTGCTGGGCTCATATCTTTGGTATTTTGAAACCACAATATCCTGAAACAAACCGGTATCAAGCTCAAAACTTTTTGAAACACTTCCGGCTGTTTGATAAAGAATAATATCTTCCAATATTCCACCACAAATCGACTGCTCTATCTTGTCCAGAATGATACGCTTCTCATTTTGGTTATAATCATTGAAGTTTTCTGATGTTATCAAAGCTTTTGCCATATCTGATGCCTGACTGTATCGCATTCCCGTCTGGATAAAAATATGATCGTGACGAGTGGAATTTATGACGGGCATTTCCGCTAAAACATCTAACGCCTTAAGATATTCTATGATTACCCGCACCACCCCTTTATCAACTTTTAACGTATCTTCTTTGATGTTGAGAGCCACTCGTATTCTGTCATGAGATACGAAGTCTCTGTTCATAACATCAGCCAAAAACGTTCTGTTGTTATACTCTATGACCTTATTCACAAGCGACGGGAGGTCTCCTCGCTCGATGTATTCCTCCAAAATACCGCTGTTTCTTCCCTGATGCCATTTTTCTAAGCTGTGCATAATATTGTATGCGATCGCCGAATTAGAATACTCATTAGTAGTCCCGCGGTTATAAAAAACATTTTCTCGAGACAAAGTGCCTCCGTATTTGATATAATCGCTTATGCTTTTGCCGCAAATATGGTGGTACTCAGCATAGGATATATATGTGGTATGAATGATATTTGCTCTGTCGAAGAGCTCGTCCTGCTTTGCAAGAAAGAAGCCGAATGAGTCTGTCCCCATTGCGATCACTTTTTTGCCTTCAGCGGCATATTTATTAGCTAAAACACTGCTCGTGTCTATGAAGTTCTCAGCCTTGGTTATCTCGTCAATGAATATATATTTGCACGCCGGATAAGACTCTATGATTTTTCTGAGCTGAAAAACGCTTACGTCTTTTCCGCAGTCTATAAGCAGGCAATTGTTATAGTCATTTAATGCCTTTATAGACTGAAGCATCATGATGTTTTTTCCGGTCATTTTCAGCCCATACAAGCAGCATATTTTTCTATCATTTGGGCGGTAGATATAGTCTAAAAGGTCATTCAAGAGAAAGCGAGCTTTGTCTATACCGCAAAGAACGTCTTCAACGTGTTCTTCCAATTCTTTTCCATTATATATAAGTGTAGCATTTTCAAACGCTATATTTTCGTTCGTGTCACTCATGTCACGTTCTCCTCATGAAGTCTTTTTCACAAGCATTGCAATATATAGCTTGCTGATATTTTAAATACTTCTCCGCAGTCCCGGTCTTCAGACCTTGCTGTATACTTTAATGTCTATTATAGCATACTTGTATAAATTTTTCAACTTCATGTCCGCCCGCTTGACAAACGGCGTTCGGCGTGGTATAATATAGGTAACAAAGAGGCGCACTGCGATAAGCGGTTCTCCTCCAAAAGTGATACTTTTTCAAGTAGCTGCCTTATGTCAGAGTGGGGCGGCTACTTTCTTTTTTTATCGCAAATATCAAGAACGAGCTTGATTATGTTGATAATCAGGTTAAGTAAATAAAATACTTCCATCATACTCATATTGCTCACCTCCATCTCTGGAGGATAGAATTGAACCGCCTACCGTTTTTGCAGTACGCCTTATTGGTATTATAGCACACTTGACGATATTTGTCAATTAAGCGCATGATTTTCTTTTTTTGAAAGTCATGCGCTTTTTTTCGTTATTGTGCACATTTTGTTGCACGCGGGTTTGAGCAGAGATACAGTTTATATTTTAATTTAGACATATTTCGTTAATTGTTGCATGAAAACGTGCAACAAAAGCGCGATATGAGCCTATATATGGAGGGTGTTTTTCAGACGGCGCGAAAAAAGCAGTAGCCGTCTGCATCGAATGGTCAGACTTTTAATCATGGCATAGGCATAAGTGGAACAGTATGGAAAAATATTTAAGGAACGGAGGGATATTTTGAAGATAGGTGTGAAAAACAGAGCCGACGCGGCGGAGTTTGCTGAAAATTTCGCAGTGTTCGGCAACGCTTACGAAGCGGCGGTCAACGCGGGCACGCCAAGCGAGCAGGCGGCTGCGGAGGGTGCGCGGCTGCTTTGCTCAAAGGCTGTGAAAAAGCGCATAGCGGCGGCGGTGGCGCAGAAAGCGCAGTGCCCTGCCGCTGAGGGTCTGCGGCGAATAGCTTTCGGCAGGGTGAACGACGCCGTGCGGCTGGCTTTTGCGGACGACATAACGCCCGCGATGATAGAGCGCGCCGACCTTTTCGCAGTCGCGGAGATAAAGCGCGACCGCGGCGGAAAGGTGGAGATGAAATTTTTCGACAGACAAAAGGCGCTGGAAAAGCTGATAGACTGCGAGCGCGAGGAGAGCGGCGCGGCGGGGGCTGAAAACCTCATCAGCGCGATATACGGAAACGTTAACGGAAATGGAAAGGGTGAGGAGCTTTGAAAATGAGCTTTTCGCCGAAACAGCTCACGATATTTCGATGGTGGACGAGCCCGCCGGGGAAAGAGCTTGACGGGATAATCTGCGACGGGGCTGTGCGCTCGGGCAAGACCATGTGTATGTCGCTCTCGTTCGTGATGTGGGCGCAGACTAATTTCAGCAGGCGCAGCTTTGCGATATGCGGAAAGACCATTGCCTCGGTGCGGCGAAACATCATCGGCACGCTTACCGAGATGTCGAAAAAGGCGGGGTTTGCGGTGGACGAATGTTTATCGAAAAACTACCTTGATATATCGCTCGGCGGCGTGAGCAACAGATTTTACATATTCGGCGGGCGGGACGAAAGCTCGGCGGCGCTGATACAGGGCATGACGCTGGCGGGGGTGCTTTTTGACGAAGCCGCCCTGATGCCGCGCAGCTTTGTGGAACAGGCGGCGGCAAGATGCTCGGTCAGCGGCTCGAAGCTATGGTTCAACTGCAATCCCGAAAGCGCATACCACTGGTTCAAGCGGGAATGGGTGGACAAAGCGACGGAAAAGCGGCTGATGTATGTACACTTCACGCTGGACGACAACCCCTCGCTCTCGCCGCAGGTGAAAGAGCGCTACCGCAGGCTTTACAGCGGGGCGTTTTACGAGCGCTTCATACTCGGCAGATGGGTAAACGCCGACGGCTTGGTATACCCGATGTTCAGCGAAAAAGACCACGTTGCAAACAAGCTGCCGACTAAGTTTGAAAAGTACATCGTAAGCTGCGATTACGGCACTGTGAACCCCTCGAGCTTCGGGCTTTGGGGGCTTAGCGGCGGGGTATGGTACAGGCTGCGCGAATACTACTACGACTCGCGGCGCGAGGGCTTTCAGCGCACCGACGAAGAGCATTACGCGGGGCTGGAGCGGCTCTGCGGGGACATACAGCCCGAAAAGGTGATATGCGACCCCTCGGCGGCTTCGTTCATCGCGACGGTGCGCGCGCACGGCAGGTTCAAGATAGCAAAGGCGGACAACGACGTGATAAGCGGCATAAGGCGGGTAGCCGATATGCTTAACTGCGGAACTATAAAGATCTCGCCCGCCTGCGCCGACTGCATACGCGAATTTGCCCTCTACCGCTGGGACGACTCCGCCGCCGCGGACAGACCTGTAAAAGAAAATGACCACGCTATGGACGATGTGCGCTACTTCGCCGCAGAGGTGAGCCGCAGCGAAGACCCGTTCTTCGTGCTCTCACTGCAAAGATA
>DBEZOM010000214.1:0-7197 GCA_048252855.1 Ruminococcus sp. | reverse complement strand
GCTAAAGACTGTGACGAAGACAGTAGGCATTGTTTTTATGGGAAATATCTCAGCGAGACGCGGAGGGTGTGAGCGCGGCGTGAGTACCGCTTTGCCGAATATCACTTCCGAGTTGCAGAGCAGAACCACGAAAGTTTACAGCTTTCGCCCAGTAAGCTCCGCCGCTTTTTCCGCGTTAAAGGAAACGCATATGCAGGTATGCTGAAACAGGTGGTTTAAAAAACGTAAGCTTTTGCGCTTTCGTCCCTATTTCGGGCGAAAGCCTTTTTTTATTGCAGACGTAACTGAAAGGAATGATTAAAGTGTACAAAAAAGTGGACACTAATCTGAACTTCGTTCAGAGAGAAAAAGAGGTCGAGCACTTTTGGGAAGAGAACAATATCTTTGAAAAAAGTATCGACTCCAGAAAAAAAGGCGAATCGTATGTGTTCTATGACGGCCCTCCTACCGCTAACGGTAAGCCGCATATAGGCCACGTTCTTACCCGCGCTATCAAGGATATGATACCCCGCTACCGCGCTATGAAGGGCTATCAAGTTCCCCGCAAGGCGGGCTGGGATACCCACGGTCTGCCCGTAGAGCTTGAAGTTGAGAAAATGCTCGGTCTTGACGGCAAGGAGCAGATAGAGGAATACGGCTTAGAGCCTTTCATCAAAAAGTGTAAAGAGTCCGTTTGGAAGTATAAAGGTATGTGGGAGGATTTCTCCGGCACGGTAGGCTTCTGGGCGGATATGGAGCACCCCTACGTTACTTACGATAATAACTTCATCGAGTCGGAATGGTGGGCTTTAAAGCAGATCTACGATAAGGGCCTGCTGTATAAGGGCTTTAAGATAGTTCCTTACTGCCCCCGCTGCGGAACGCCCCTTTCTTCTCACGAAGTTGCGCAGGGTTATAAGACCGTTAAAGAGCGCTCGGCTGTCGTAAGATTTAAGATAAAGGGCGAGGACGCTTACTTCCTCGCATGGACAACCACCCCTTGGACTCTTTCTTCCAACGTGGCTCTCTGCGTAAATCCCGACGAAACTTACTGCCGCGTAAAGGCTGCCGACGGCTATACCTATATCTTGGCTGAGGCTCTGCTTGACCGCGTTCTCGGCAAACTTGCCGAAGAGGGCAAGGCCGCTTACGAAGTTCTCGAAACTTACAAGGGCACCGACCTCGAATATAAAGAATACGAGCCGCTTTACGAGTGCACGGGCGTGTGCGCCGAAAAGCAGCATAAGAAGGGCTTTTACGTTACCTGCGATAATTACGTTACCATGACCGACGGTACAGGTATAGTTCACATCGCCCCCGCTTTCGGTGAGGACGACTCTAAGGTCGGCAAGAAGTACGACCTGCCTTTCGTACAGTTCGTAGACGGCAAGGGCGATCTTACCGCCGAAACTCCTTACGCGGGTATGTTCGTAAAGGACGCCGACCCCGTAGTTCTTAAAGACCTCGACGCTCAGGGCAAGCTTTTTGAAGCTCCTAAGTTCGAGCACGAGTATCCTCACTGCTGGCGCTGCGGCTCTCCGCTCATCTATTACGCGAGAGATACTTGGTTCATCAAGATGACCGACGTTAAGGACAGACTTATCGCCAATAACGACACTATAAACTGGATACCCGAGAGCATCGGCAAGGGACGTTTCGGCGACTGGCTGAAAAACGTTCAGGACTGGGGCATCTCGAGAAACCGCTACTGGGGTACTCCTCTTAATATCTGGGAGTGCGAGTGCGGCCACCGCCACTCCATCGGCTCTATCGAAGAGCTGAAGTCTATGTCGGATAACTGCCCCGATGATATTGAGCTTCACCGCCCGTACATCGACGCCGTTACCGTAAAGTGCCCCGAGTGCGGCAAGCAGATGAAGCGCGTACCCGAAGTTATCGACTGCTGGTTCGATTCCGGCTCTATGCCTTTCGCTCAGCACCATTATCCTTTTGAGAACAAAGAGCTTTTTGAAGCGCAGTTCCCCGCAGACTTTATCTCTGAGGCTGTCGATCAGACGCGCGGCTGGTTCTACTCGCTGCTCGCTATATCTACCCTTATCTTCGACAAAGCGCCGTATAAGAACGTTATAGTTCTCGGACTGGTACAGGACGAAAACGGCCAGAAGATGTCGAAGTCGAAGGGCAACGCGGTAGATCCTTTCGAGGCTCTCCAGCAGTACGGCGCAGACGCTATCCGCTGGTACTTCTACACCAATTCCGCACCCTGGCTGCCTAACAAGTTCCACGGCAAGGTAGTTACCGAGGGTCAGAGAAAGTTTATGGGCACTCTTTGGAACACCTACGCTTTCTATGTGCTCTACGCCGAGATAGATAAGTTCGACCCGACTAAGCACAAGATAGAGTACGATAAGCTTTCCGTAATGGATAAGTGGCTGCTTTCCAAGATGAACTCTATGGTAAAGGCTGCCGACGATAATCTTAATAATTACCGCATACCCGAAGCTGCAAAGGCTATGCAGGACTTTGTAGACGACCTCTCGAACTGGTACGTTCGCCGCGGCAGAGAAAGATACTGGGCGGTAGGCATGAGCCAGGATAAGGTAAACGCCTACATGACCCTCTGGACAGCCCTTTGCACCCTCTGCAAGTGCGCAGCGCCTATGGTGCCTTTCATCACTGAGGAGATCTATCAGAATATAGTAAGAAGCGTTGACGCTGCCGCTCCCGAGAGCATACACCTCTGCGATTATCCCGCGGTGGACGAGAGCATGGTAGACCTCAAGCTCGAGAGCGATATGGACGAAGTTCTCGACATAGTAGTTCTCGGCAGAAGCGCGAGAAACGGCGCAAATCTGAAAAACCGCCAGCCGCTGAGCGTGATGTATGTAAAGGCAGACCACGCGCTCGACAGCTACTATGTAGACATTATCCGCGACGAGCTGAACCTCAAGAAAGTAGAGTTCTCGGACGATGTTTCGGCGTATATCGACTACAAGTTCAAGCCGCAGTTAAAGACCCTCGGCCCTAAGTACGGCAAAAATCTTGGCGAGATCCGCACGCAGCTCAGCGAGCTTACAGGCGCGGCGAGCCACTCCGCTATGGACGAGCTGAACAAAAACGGCTTCATCAAGCTGAATATCTCGATAGGCGAGATCACCCTCTTCAAGGAAGATCTGCTTATAGAGTCTGAGCAGAAAGCGGGCTTCTTCACCCTTACCGACGGCGGCGTTACCGTAGCCATCGACACCGAGCTTACCACCGAGCTTATCGAGGAGGGCATGGTGCGCGAAGTTATAAGCAAGCTCCAGACCATGAGAAAAGACTCCGGCTTCGAGGTTATGGACCACATCAAGGTAGCCGTAAGCGGCAGCGAAAAGGTGCTCGGCATTATCGAAAAGAACAAGGAGCAGATAGCTCACGACGTTCTCGCTGAGGACATTTCGGCGGCTGACGCTGAAAACGCCAAGGAATGGGACATCAACGGCGAAAAGGTAGCTATCGCGGTAGAAAAGGTCTAAATCACTTGACTTTGATACACTGATATAGAAAAATACCCCTGTCGGTTCGGCGGGGGTATTTTCATGCAAAAAAACAGAGCGCACGGAAACTGCCCCCATGCGCTCTGCCTTTATATCAGTAATTATCAAACGTTATTTGCTCTTCTCTATCATCTCGGCGATAATATCCGCGCAGCCCTCAAAGCCGAGCCTGCCGCTGTTTAAGCAGAGGTCGTAGCTCGACATAGCGTCCCACTCGCGCTGAGTGTTGGTCTTGTAGTAATCGGCGCGCTTTTTATCCATCTTGCGAAGCAGCGAGGGCGCGTCCTCGTAGGAAATATCGTGGCACTCCATAGCGTGCTGCATACGGTTCTCTTGACTGGAATACACGAAAACGCTCAGCGTAGGCACGTTGTTTTTGAGTATGAAGCCCGCGCACCTGCCGACGATTATGCAGGGCTCTTTCTTTGCAAGCTCGGTGATTATCTCAGCCTGCGCCGCGAAAACTATCTCGCTCATGTTCTGCTTGCGGTCTATACCGCTGCGGAACGTTACGGGCGAGAAAAGCGGGCTTACAAGCGTTTCCTCGTACTTCGCTATCTCTTCATAAGTAACGCCCAGTTTCGCCGCAGTAAGCTCGGCAAGCTCTTTATCGTAGCAGGAAATGCCCAGCCGCTTTGCCGCAAGCTTTGCTATCTCTCTTCCGCCGCTGCAATACTGCCGCTGAATGGCGGCTACTCTTATCTTTGCCATATGTATCCTCTCCTCTGTATAGATTATCTTTAAAATAATTATAAACTAATTCTTAATCGATTTCAATTACATTATTATTACAATTTGTTACACTTTATCTGTTTTTCCGACACACGTTACAGATATGTTACAATTATTAGAAAGTGTTTAAAATCTTTCTTTGCTACTTGAAATTTTACGGCGGGTGTGCTATAATGAAATTTGTCGGATAACAGAATAATTATTGACATAAATAAGGAAAGCATGAATTGCGAGAAAGGAAAGTGTAGAAAGAATGGCGTCTAAAGAAGCCGCAGATAACGGCATCAGAAACGGCGGTACACCCCGCCCTAAGCCTAACCCGAATTTCGCGCCCGCAGGTCAAGCACGCTCGGCGCGCACAAATGCAAATCCGCAGCACCGTCCCTCGGGACAGCGCGCTGCTAACGGTCAGCCCGTACACTCGGGCGCGCGCCCCGCAGGCAGCCGTCCGCAGGGTCAGCGTCCCGCAGGCGCGGCGCAGCGCTCCGCTTCGGGCAGACCCGCCCCGCAGGCCGTAAGAAAGACCGGCAGCGGTACGAGAAACGCAAACGCCGCAAAGCCCCGCTCGGCTCAGGGCGGCAAGCAGCAGCACAAAAAGCGCCGCAGAAAGAAGAGCCGCGCTCCGCAGATAGCCCTCGCTTCGGTACTCTGCATAGCGGGTGCAGGCGCGCTCGCTTACTTCGCGGGCTACGCGTATTACAAGGATAAGTTCACGGCGAATACTTTCGTCAACGGCGTAGAGGTCAGCGGAAAGACCTTTGCCGAAGCTTCAAAGCTTTTCGAGCACGAGGAAGTTCCCGAAGCGCTAGAGGTCATACGTCCTTCGGGCGAAACGGTGAATATTCAGCTCAGCTCGATAAATTATTCGTACAGCTACGAAAAAGAGCTGAAAAAGGTCTACGACGATATAGACCGCAAGAGCTGGTTCGCCGCGCTGCTCAGCAAGACCGATTACACCTTCACCGACGTTGCTTCTTACGATAAGAACAAGCTGGTGCAGGAGATGGAAAGCTCTGACTGGGGCAGCAACGCCAACGAAAACGCTAAGCTGCGCACCAATGATGACGGCTACTACATAGTTCCCGAGGTGCAGGGCGACGTTTTCGATATGAACGAGCTGGAAAAGTACGTTATAAAGTGCCTCGATAAGGGCAGCTATACGGTAGAGGGCGTAGATTCGGGCGCTTATACCGCTCCCGATACCGTTTCGGGCGACCTTGAGTCTAAGCTTGAAACGCTCAATAAGCTTTGGAAAATTAAGATAAAGTACGATTTCAATTACACTAAGGAAACGCTCACGGGCAAGCAGCTCACCAAAATGGTGCACGTCAAGCGCGACGGCAGCTATACGGTGGACGAGGACGCTTGCATGAAGTACATCGAAAAGCTCGCGAGAAAGTACGATACTTACAATACCGAGCGCAAGTTCAAGGCTACTATACAGGGCAAGATCACCGTGCCGATAAGCTCTGACGCTAAGTACGGCTGGTGGCTCGACCAGCAGCAGACCTGCGACCAGCTGGTCGGACTCATCAAAAAGGGCAAGACCAAGAAAAAGGTAGAGCCTATCTACTATTCGCAGGGCAACTACGAATTTACGGGTCTGGCTTCCGCAAGAAGCAAGAATGACGATATAGGCAAGACTTACCTAGAGGTAGACCTTACCAATCAGCAGTTCTGGTACTACAAAAACGGCAAGAAGATAAGATCGGGCTACATAGTTTCGGGACAGACGACTTCCGAAGCGCGCACCACTCTCCCAGGCGTTTACAAAGTATGGCAGAAGGCTACCAACTACCGCATGAAGGACTCCAACGCCGACGGCGACAGCTGGGACACCACCTGCAACTACTGGAACAGAATAGCCATAGTCGGCATAGGTATGCACGACTCGACATGGCGCGGCGGCGCATTTGGCGGCGATATTTACAAGTACAACGGCTCGCACGGCTGCATCAACATGACCTACGACGACGCTAAGTACATTTACGATAACGTCGCGATGGGCACTCCCGTAGTAATGTACTACTAAAAAAATAAGACCGAACGTTTTAAAAGGCGTTCGGTCTTTTTGTATGTTTATGAGTTTAAATAACGTAATCGTCCGTGTGCGAATCAGCCGCCTGCTTGTCGAGAATATCTTGAAGCGTTATGGAATCTACCGTTTCGTTTATTACGTCGTAAAGCTTTTGCCAAACGAAAAGGGTAGGGCAGAGGTCGCGGCGGGGACATTCGTTTACCTCGTTATCCAGACAAGCAACGGGCGAGAGCGTGCCCTCGGTCAGCCGCAGTATCATGCCCACGGTGTAGTGCTCGGGCGGGTAGGCGAGCCGATAGCCGCCCTGCGAGCCGCGCAGGCTCTTGACGTAACCTGCCCTGCTCAATGCGGTGATTATCTGCTCCAAATATTTCACCGAGATCTGCTGGCGCTCGGCGATCTTTTTCAGCGGCACGTTTTCCTCAGCGGTCTGGTGCTGCGCCAGATCTATCATCATTCTCAGGGCGTACCTGCCCTTAGTTGAAATGTGCATTATTCTTCCTCCAATTCAAAAACCGCAGGACGTTAATTCCTACTAAGTATATTATATAACAGTAAATTTGATTTGTCAAGCAGGGAAGTGCCGAGCATAACAAAAAAACCTGCTCTTTTTCAAGAACAGGCTTTTAAATGTGGAGCGGATTACGAGGCTCGAACTCGCTACCTCCACCTTGGCAAGGTGGCGCTCTACCAGATGAGCTAAATCCGCATAAATGCCTCCGGACGGAATCGAACCATCGACACGGGGATTTTCAGTCCCCTGCTCTACCGACTGAGCTACAGAAGCACAAATGGCGACCCGGAACGGGCTCGAACCGTCGACCTCCAGCGTGACAGGCTGGCGTTCTAACCAGCTGAACTACCGGGCCATCTGTGGTGGAAGTTACAGGGCTCGAACCTGTGACCCTCTGCTTGTAAGGCAGATGCTCTCCCAGCTGAGCTAAACTT
>DBEZOM010000213.1:0-7538 GCA_048252855.1 Ruminococcus sp. | reverse complement strand
AATGATTCCTGCTAGCGTTACAAGTATCGGTGATTCTGTATTTTCTGGTTGTTTAAGTCTTACAAGCATAACAGTTGATTCAAAAAACAGCTACTATTCGTCAGAAAATGGAGTATTATTTAATAAGAGCAAATCAGAACTCATATTATATCCTGCTAATAATCCAAACGAAAAATATATTGTGCCTAGCAGTGTTACAATCATTGATAGTTTTGCATTTGATTCTTGTTATAATTTTACGAGCATAATAATACCCGATAGCGTTACAAGTATTGGTGATGCTGCATTTTATCAATGCGCTGAACTTTCAAACATAACAATAGGTAGTGGTCTCACAACCATTGGTGAAGGTGTATTTTGGGAATGTCGTTTTCTTACAAACATAACAGTTGATCCAAACAACAAGAATTTCTCGTCGGAAAATGGGGTATTATTCAATAAAGATAAATCAGAAATTGTAGCTTATCCTGCTGGTAATTCAAGAAAAAAATACACTATACCTAACAGTGTTACAAGCATTGGTGGTACGGCTTTTTGGAACTGTGTAAATCTCGAAAATCTAACGATACCAAACGCCATTACATACATTGCTAAGTCGTCATTTCTTTCTTGTGAAAACCTTACTGACATATATTACACCGGTTCAGCAGATGATTGGACAAAAATCAAAATAGGCGATTATAATGAAGATTTGACAAACGCAACTATCCACTACAATTATGACCCTAACCACACCCATTCCTACACCGAGAAAATTACCAAACAGCCGACCTGCACTGCAACAGGCGAAAAGATCAAAACTTGCTCTATATGTGGAATGAAGGTTACCGAAACCATCCCCGCCAAGGGTCACACCTCCGGCAATTGGATAGTAGACAAGCCTGCGGCTATCGGAGTGAAAGGCTCGAAGCATAAGGAGTGCACGGTTTGCGGCAAGATTCTTGAGAAAGCTGAGATACCCGCGCTCGCCGCGACCGATATTTCCGGCGCTTCCGTAACGCTTTCGACCAACTCTTACACATACAACGGCAAGGCTAAGAAGCCCACAGCGACGGTTACGCTGAACGGTAAAACGCTGAAAAAGGACGTCGATTACACCGTAAAGTATTCTTCCAACACCGCCATCGGCAAGGCAAAAGTTACCATCACCGGCAAGGGCAATTACAAGGGCACTGTTAGCAAGACCTTCAAAATTCTGCCTGCAAAGCAGACAATTGCAAAGCTCACAGCGCAGAAAAAAGGTTTTGCGCTGTCTTGGACGAAGGACAAAAATGTCACGGGCTACCAGATCCAGTACGACGTAAAGAGCGATTTTAAGTCGGCAAAATCGGCTTACGTCAAGACAAATTCGACGTACAAAAAGACGATCTCGGGTCTGAAATCCAAAAAGACATATTACGTTCGCGTGCGCTCGTACAAGACGGTCGGCGGCGTGAAGTATTACGGTTCGTGGTCGACGAATAAGAAGATCAAGACGAAATAATTAAAAACCGCCCATGCAGTAAAAAAAGATCCGTACTTCTCAAAAAAGTACGGATCTTTTCATTTTACCCAAACTAGCTCAATACAAATTCCTGCCCCACTTAGCCGCCGCCTTTTCAAACGCGCTAAGCTGGATGTAAACCGTCTGCGCCGCCTGTGAAAGCTGCTCGCGCGCGGTGTTCGCGTCCGAATCGTCGGCTCTTTCCGCGCTCATGTACGCTTTTATCGCGAGCTCGGATAGCTGCATAAAACCGTCGCAAAGCTGCGGGAAACGCTCGCGCAAAGACTTTTCAAGCTTTTCGGCCGTTTGACTGTCGGTCGAATTCTCGCGGCTTTCGATACCCGCCAGCGAGAGGTACGCCAGATAATATTTGTAGCAGGCGATGACCGCCGCGCTGTTGTCCTCGGAATTTATTTCGCGCTCCATCTTTTCAAGCCCGCGTTTTCGGCGTATGGTCGCCGCCGCGGCGAGTATCAAGAAGAATATCACCGTTCCGCCGACGTACCCGACCGTTGCAGGGTTTATTTTCACACCCGCTCCGCCCGAGCCGCCGCCTGCCGCGCCGCTGCCCGTGAGCGAAGTGTCGGCGACATTTCCATCGCCGCCTGCGCTGCTCGAATCAGATCTTCCGCCCTTCGATGAAGCGCTCGGTTTGCTGCTTTTGCCCGCCGACGATGTGTCGTGCTTGCTCGAATTTTCTGATTTTGAGAACGTCATCGACTCGGTTTTCGACGCAGATGAATTGCCGCCCTCGCCCGAATCGCTCTTCTCGGCAACGCGCTCGTCCGTCGTCAAATTGGGATTGTCGTTCTCGAAACCGGGCGTGAATTCCAGCGGATACCAGCCCGCTCCGTCGATGTAGACTTCGCACCAAGCGTGCGCACAGCGGTCACTGACCCTTATGCGCTCATTAGCCTCGCTCTGCTGGGCAGGCTCGATAACGTAGCCCTCGACATACCTTGCCGAAAAGCCCGCCTCGCGCATCAGCATTACGCCCGCCGATGCAAAATATGTGCAGTAACCCTTTTTCTGCTCGGTAAGAAAATAGCTGATAAAGTCCTCCCCCGATGGCGTTATGCCTGGCGCAAGCGTGTATTTGAAGCCATTCTCGTTAAAATAATCCGAAATGTACTGAGCAGTTGAGTACAGATCTGTATCCGTGCGGCCCTGCAAAATCTCGTCCAAAAGCGGTTTTAGTTCGTCGGGCACGCTGCCGAAATCTGAGCTGTAAAGCGCATATTCGTTGTAATCTGCGTGCTCGTCCGCGAGGTCGGCAAATTCTTCGCCGCTCGGGTCGCCCTCGGCGTAACTGAGCTTGTACTTTTCCGAGCCCTTTTTCGGCGAGATCATGCCCTCGTATTTCTGCTCTTTGATGTTGTCGCAGTCGGTGTAATCGGCGTTGTACGGTGCGTAGATAACGTCCTTGTTAGCGTTCATCGCCTTGATCTCGATGGTCGAAACAGGCGTGATCTCGTTGCTGCGAAGCCAGCCGTAGTCGAGCGCGGTGTCGCCGTCAGCCGTGAAATTCTGCTGAATGTCGTCGTTCAGCTCGATGGGGTTCCAGCAGTTTGAGGTGTAATCCGTGCCCGTATATCCGCGCAGATACATAGGCTTGTCAAACTTGTCGCAGTAGACGTTCAGCGCCGTGTTGCCGCTAAAACTG
The DNA here is from genome assembly GCA_048252855.1 of Ruminococcus sp. Classification (GTDB taxonomy): domain Bacteria; phylum Bacillota; class Clostridia; order Oscillospirales; family Ruminococcaceae; genus YE71. The sequence goes on along the minus strand of DBEZOM010000213.1, from coordinate 4,392 downwards.
ATCTTGTCATAAAGACCCAGCCTGCCGCCGTTTGTGCCGCCTATCATCTTGCCTCTGCCGGGAAAATCGTTCGGCGAGATGTTTACTTTGTCAGATAATCTGTTGGTAAAGTCTTGAAAATCGTTCGATAATTTCACGCGAAGTTCGTCTGTCTGTTCACTGCGGTATGAGTCCATTATCATCGAAGCGCCCGCCGCGATCAGGAAAACCGCCACGCATACCACCGCCGCCATAGAAGCCGCAAAGCCGAAGAAGCGCTTTTTTACGCCCTCAGATGTCAGATAAAACGTCTTTTTGCGCTTGTAAACGGCAAAAGTGTTGGTACTGCCGCGCTTTTTCGTGGTGTGGTTGATGAGGTTCAGCGAGAGTATAACTATCCAGCAGGTGACCATTGCGGGAAATGTCCACGCCGCGGGTTCCCAGCCCCAAAACGCGCCCATCTCGAATATCGGGAAGGTGCATAAGAAAAGTATCGGGAAATTTGTGTAGTAGATACAGCCGAGCGATATTCCAAGCGTTATCAGAAACGCCAGCGCCAGAAAGAATATCTGCGCGTCGTATTTCGAGGAAGCCGTTATCATCTGCGAAAATGCGGGTACTGAAAGCTTCGCTTTCACCGTGTAAACGTAGGCGGTGTAGAGCAGTCCGTTGACTGCGGTCTTCAATTGAAACATAACATATATCGTTTCAAGTATCAGAAAAGCCGCGCCCGAGATTTTCAGAAATCTGCCGCCCCTGCTGACGAGAAGTACCGCGAAAGCCGTCGCAAAAATGCTGACGACAAGCGGCGTGGGCGATATGTACCCAAGCTCGCTGCTGAGAAAGCTTATCAGCATAAACACCGCCGCCAGCGATGAAATCACGGTAACTGCGAACTGCACCAGCGGGTAAAATCCGCGGCCGGGGTCTTTTTCGAGCGAAAAGCCTATGTCTGAGCGAAACGATATGCCGTTTCCGCAAGCCATTTTGCCCGATATGCCTACTGTGTTTTTAGAAGTATTTCGTCTGTTCATATCCATACTCCTTTACAGCGTCAGCGCCGCCAGCGATGCCGCGGCATTTTTCGGGTCTATTCGTACTATCTCGGCGTTCGCGTGGTCGCCCGCAAGCTCAGTGCCGTCAGCCCCGCCGCCGCATATCAGAAATGTGTATCGGCAGGCAAGTCCCGAGCATATCAGCGCTTCCGCGTAGGCGGCGTCGTATATCGCGCTTATGCAGACTATGTGTCCGTATTTGCGCCGCTGATCGCCGCTTTCGAGCATTTCGCTCACCAGCCGCGATGGTTTGTCGCAGCAGCCCGCCATCATCAGCCGCACGCAGGCGGTTATGCTCTCGCCCTCTTCGTCTACCTTTATTAACTCCGCTTCCTGCGACCTATCGTCAAAAAAGCCGACGATGTGCCGCGCATTGTTTTGGCATAAAAGCTGCGATATTGAGGTCGCCATGACCGCGAGCGTGTCGTATATCTCGGCGCTGCGCCCCGCAAACTGCGGCGGTATGTATGTGTCCGCGGCGATGAAAAAGCTGTCAGCAAGCGGCAGCGAGTAGTCCTTTACCATCAGCTTGTCCTCTTTCGCGGTAAGCTTCCAGTGAACTCTGCTCATCTTGTCGCCGTCGCTGTAATCGCGTATCGAGAATATCTCCGAGGGGTCGTCGCCCGCCTTTACCGCCGAATAGTTTTCGCTCTCCAGTCCTATGTCTGAGTAGTCGGAAACGGTGTTTTCAAGGTCGATCTGCTTCGGCAGGATTATCGCTTCGCAGTTCACATGGCTGATCTTTTTCGCGGGCAGTTTTAAGCGGAAAAGCCGAAGCATATCGTAGATCTTCACCGAGATCATTCTGCACCGCACCAGTCCGTAGTGCGAGGATGAAAATGAAGCCGAGAGCCTCTGCATATTTTTTGGAAATATGGGCGTGTTTATGCGTATCTTCTCGCTGCTGTTTTCCGAGGCAAGCGTGATCTCAAGTGTTATCTCGCAGTTCAGTACGGGTATCAGCGTGGGGTTAGTAAGCTCCGCCGCGATGGGTATGCTTTGCCCCGCCGTACAGCGCGAATTTTCGAGCCTTAGCGCCGCGGTTATCTTCCTGCGGCAGATAAGAAGCATCGTCAGCATTACTATCGGCACGGCGAACACGAATACCAGTACCAGGAACGATATAACGCCCTTGTAAAGTATGTAAAACAATACTGAAATTATCAGCATTGCAAGATATATAAAAATCATTTTAATGTCCCTGTAATTGCCTTATTTCTTTATTTTTGGTATCTGCACAGCGGCTACTATCTCTTTCAGCACGCTTTCGGTGTTCATGCCGTTTATTTTCGCTTTTGAGTTTAGCAGTATGCGGTGCATACAAACGTCTTTGAAAGCGTAAAGCGTGTCGTCGGGTATGGCGAAATCTCTGCCGTTGAGCAGGGCGGTGGCTTTCGTCATTTTCAGCAGCGCTATCGTGCCGCGCGGCGAAAGTCCAAGCCTTACGCACGGGTGATTGCGCGTAGCCGCCGCCAGCGAAGCGATGTATTCAAACACGGGGTCGGCAACGTAAATGTCGTCGGTGACCGCTACTGCACGCGATACCTGCGCGGCTGATGAAACAGGCTGTACCTCGTCGATGGAAACCTGCGCGTGCTTTGATTTTAGCATCTGCACTTCGTTTTGCAGCGAGGGGTAGCCCATCGTAAGCCGCACTATAAATCTGTCCATCTGCGATTCGGGCAGCATTTGCGTACCTATCGAGCCGATGGGGTTCTGCGTCGCGATTACGATGTACGGGTCGGGCGTTTTGTATGTTTTGCCGTCTACCGTTACCTTGCCCTCTTCCATTACCTCCAGCAGCGCCGACTGCGTTTTCGAGGAAGTACGGTTGATCTCGTCGGCGAGGAAAAGGTTTGTAAGGGCAGCGCCGCTTTTGTACTCAAATTCGCCCGTCTTTTTGTTGAGCGCCATAAATCCCGTGAGGTCTGAGGGCAGTACGTCGGGCGTGAACTGCACGCGTTTGTACTCCAGCGAGAGCGCCTTTGAAAGCGCCAGCGCGAGAGTGGTCTTGCCCACGCCGGGTATGTCCTCGATAAGCACATGGCCGCCCGCCAGCACCGAAAGCAGCACCTTTATAATAATGTCGTCTTTGCCGATGATGACCTTTTTTATCTCGCGGATAACGCGGTGGCACATCTCCAGCACTTGCTTCTGTTCATCTGATAATTCGTTCTGCATAATTTTGTTCTCCTTGCTATTCAAAAATTCAGCATACACCTTAATTATAACATAATGCTATTTTTATTTCAATAGTTTTGAAACATTTTTACAGCTTTTTGCGCTATATTTTTGCGAATATATCTCCCCGCGGCGGCATAGTATTTATCAGACGGGACGCGCTGTCGGCATTGCCGCGAAATGCGTTTCGCAAAAAACGGAGGTGGCGCTTTTATGAGAGAGCGTTCAAAGCTTTCATTCGCTATGGCTTTGCTGCCCGATAAGCTGAAAGCCGCGGTGCTCAGCGCGGGTCAGGGCGAGCGTGAAAAAATTACCGAGCTGCGTTTGCGCCGCGGCAGAAGCCTTTCAGCGGTGCTTTACGGGCGCGAATATTTTCTTACATACGATGGGCGCTTTATGAATTCGACCGAGGGCGCTGTTGAGGTCACGGCGGAAGATATTTCGCAGGTCTTTACCCGCGCTTTTCGCGGCTCGGTGCACTCATTTCCGCGCGAGATGGCGCAGGGTTACATCACTTGCGAGGGCGGCAACCGCGTAGGCTTTTGTGGTACGGCCGTAAGCGACAGAGCGGGCGAAGTGACATCTGTAAAGGATATATCTTCCATAAATATTCGCGTTGCCCGCGAGGTGATAGGTTGTGCCGAGCAGATATTCGACCGCGCTTTTTCAGATGGACTAGCCTCGCTGGTGATAGCTTCTCCGCCCTGCGGCGGCAAGACTACCGTTTTGCGCGACCTTTGCCGACTTCTCGGTGAGCGGCGGCGAGTAAGCATTATCGACGAGCGCGGCGAGCTTGCAAGCGTTTACGAGGGCGAGCCGCAAAACGATGTAGGCGCGCGAAGTGATATTTTCAACGCTTACGACAAATCGACGGCGGTGGTCACGGCTGTAAAAGTCATGTCGCCCGACGTGCTGGTCTGCGACGAGATAGGCGCGAAAGGCGACCTCGAAGCACTGGAATATGCGCTGAATTCGGGCGTGCGGCTTGTGTGCACCTGTCATGCCGCCGATTTTGACGATCTGAAAAAGCGCCCAGCCATCGGCAGGCTTATGAAGCAGGGGTATTTCGACTTCGCAGCTATGCTCGGCACGGGCGCTATGTGCGGTCGGCTGACGGCGTTTTATAAGCTGAAAGATGATTGAGCTTGTGGGTGCGGTGCTGCTGGCGGTATCGGGC
>DBEZOM010000212.1:0-13094 GCA_048252855.1 Ruminococcus sp. | reverse complement strand
GCTTAAATGAGCGAGCGTAAACGTTTTCTAAAGCTTGACAAACGCTGTGAAAATTGATATAATTATAATTAGCCGTTTAGTTCTTTTTGGACATATCTTACGAAAAACACATTGCGATACTGTGCATTTTCCTCAAAAATTTCGCTGGGTATCAATATGTGGGGATAATTCTGTGCAAAAATACTATATGTACGGTTTTAAACAGCTTTTATATGCAAATTGTACAAACGCGCCGCTGCGGATACCCCTCCGCCAGATGATACGGCAGTTTCGAGAGGTACGAAAATGAGCGAGATAATTCTTTCCGCGCGCGATGTATGCCGCGATTTTAAGATCGGCGACGGCAGCGTGGTTTCGGCGCTGAAACATATTGACATCGAGATAGAAAAAGGAAAGCTCACTATTTTAAGAGGGCGCTCGGGCAGCGGTAAAACTACGCTGATAAATATCCTCGGCGCGCTCGACAGACCAACTAAGGGCGTTGTGGATTTCGGCGGCCGCGATATTACGAAGCTTTCAGACAAAAAGCGCGACGATATTCGCCGCTGCGAGATGGCTTTTGTTTTTCAGTCGGTGGCGCTGATGGGCGGGCTTACCGCTTTTGAAAATGTCGAATTTGGTCTAAGGCTCGCGAAATACCCTTATGCAAAGCGTAAGGCGCGCGTTACCGAAGTTATGACAGACGTTGGGTTGGATAAGCGTATGCACCACCGTCCATCGGAAATGTCGGGCGGCGAGCAGCAGCGCACGGCTATCGCAAGGGCTATCGCCCACGAGCCGATGATAGTTTTCGCAGACGAGCCTACCGCCGAGCTTGATACGGCTACGGCGCTGCACATCGTAAAGCTTTTTAAAGACCTTGTCGCGCAGCGCGGCATGACGATAATTATGACTACGCACGACCCCAGCATGATGGATATTGCTGATAGGGTCTACACGCTGGAGGACGGTGAGATCATTGACAGCCGCTGATATTTCTTCCGACGATAAGATCATAGCACACCAGGATGACGAATACATGATAAAATGCGAAAACTTGGTGAAGATCTACAAAACTTCTGAGATAGAGGTCGTGGCGCTGCAGGGCTTAGACCTGCTGGTAAAGCGCGGCGAGCTGATGGCGATAGTCGGCAACTCCGGCAGCGGTAAATCTACCCTGCTGAATATGCTCGGCGGACTAGACCGCCCGAGCGCAGGCCAGCTTTTTGTAGACGGCAAAAATCTTCTGAAATTTACCGATAAGGATTATGTAGATTACAAGCGCAGCACGGTAGGCTTCGTTTGGCAAAACAACGCCAGAAACTTAGTGCCTTACCTCACCGCTGTGCAGAACGTAGAGCTGCCGATGCTTTTACAAGGCAGAAAAAAGCGCCGCGAAAGGGCGCTCGAGCTGCTTGATAAGGTCGGCTTGCTGAAACGCAAAAACTCAAGGCTCGACCAAATGTCGGGCGGCGAGCAGCAGCGCGTTGCGATAGCGATAGCCCTCGCGAACAACCCTAAGCTGCTTCTTGCAGACGAGCCTACGGGTTCGGTAGATACTAAGACTTCTAATGTTATTTTAGATATATTCAAAGAGCTCAACCGCACCGAGGGACTGACTATTGTAATAGTTACCCACGATGTGAAGCTCGCAAGACATATCGACAGAGTAGTCGCTATCCGCGACGGCAGAACAAGCTCTGAGATAGTTCGCCGCAGGTCTTACAAAGAAGACCTCGCCGAGCTGGACGCGCAGAGTGAGACCGTAAAGACAGAAGCGGAAAACGACGAGGACTTTACTCACGAAGAGCTGGTAGTGCTCGACAGAGCGGGAAGGCTGCAGCTGCCTAAAGACTACATGGATCAAATGGGTCTGCACGGCGGCGACAGAGTAAAGGTCGAGCTTGACGGGGAAGAGAAAAAACTTTACCTGCTCAAGTCCGACGTATAAATCAAGCTTATCGCGCCCCTATATATAATGTATAGGCGGGCGATCAGATAAAAAATTGTATTCAAATGCTTTTTACAAAGAGGATCATCCGTCTTTTCTTTGGAAAGCAGTGAATAGAGTACAGCAAATTTACTGGAAAGGTGGATTCATAGTGAATAACACAAAGATCAGACGTGTTATCTCATCTGCGATCGCTGCGCTGATGATAGTTTCGGCAGCTATGCCGTGCTACGCTGACTCGCTCGACGATTCTTCCGCTGCCGATAGCTCTTCGGCCGCCGCAGACGCTGCTGCTGACGGATCTGAGGCTGACGATACTTCGTCCGCTGAGGACTCTGCGCCTGCTGATGACGGCGACGCGGTAACTACTGCCGATACTTCGGAAACTTCGGCAGTCGATACCGGCTCGGACGAAAGTACCGAGAGCGCAGGAAAGCGCGTGGAAGATTCGTACCGCGATTTTTACTCGAAGTATTCGGGCGAAAAAGGCTCTGCTGATGAGATCACCGTAACTGGCGAACAAATGCTAGGCAGCAACTTTGTCGGAAAGAGCGACAGCGCGCAGATCTCTCTTGCGAGCGTCGGCGGAGTAGACAAGGTTCTGAACTGGGAGAACCAGGAGGGCGATTTCTCGTTTAAGGTAGACGTAGCCCAGGCGGGAACTTACAGCGTAAAGATGAGCTATTACGTTCCTGACACCAGCAACACCAGCGATGTTCAGTTTGAAATGGACATCAACGGCGAGTGCCAGTATCCTACCGCCTCCCGTATCACCCTGCCTAAGGTATGGGTAAACGACGCTACCGGCGACACGGGAATTGATATGGATACCAGAGGAAACGATATTCGTCCCGGTCAGGTAGCATACGCAAAGTGGCAGGATAATCAGCCTATAAAGGATATAGACGGACTTTACGGCACACCGCTCCTCTTCTACTTTGAAAAGGGCGAGAACACCGTTACCATCTCCTCCGAAAAGGCTCAGTTCGCCATCAAGGACTTCAAGCTTTATCAGTACGAAGCCCCTGCGGACTATCAGACTCCTTCCTCGGGCGACCTCAGCGCCGCTTCGGGCCAGAAGATAACTCTGGAGGGCGAGCTTGCCGACGAAAAGAGCGACAGAACTCTCTTCCCGACCAGCGATATGCACTCCTACATAACCTCCTGCGTAAACGGTTCCAGCCCCACCAAAACCAGATATAATACCATAGGTAAGGCAAGCTGGTCGCAGGCTACACAGTCTGCTACCTGGAACTTCACGGTAGAAAAAGACGGCTACTACAAAATAGGTATCCGCGCTAAGCAGGACACCATGAGAGGTATGTACTCTAACCGCCGCCTTTACATCGACGGCGAGGTAAAGAACAAGCAGTCCGATCAGATCAAGTTCTACTATGATTCTGACTGGAGCGTTACCGTTCCTTCCGTTTCGGATGACGAGAACGCTGAGCCTATTTACTACTACCTCGAAGCCGGCCCGCACACCCTCACCCTTGAGGCAGTGCCCGGCGAGATCGGTGAGATAATGGGTAAGCTTGATGACATAACCTATGACATCAACAACTACTACAGAAAAATACGCCAGATCACAGGTCCTGACCCTGATGAATACAACAACTACATGATCGACAAGACGATCCCTTCGATCGTACCTGACTTCAAGCAGTACGCTAAAGACCTCCGCTCGCTGAAAAACGAGATCGAGAGCCTTTCAAATCAGGGCGGTTCTGAGGCTGTAACGCTCGAAAAGATGGCTCTTACCCTCGACGAGTGTACCGAAAAGCCCGACAGAATACCTGAGATGATGTCGCAGATCAAGGATAACGTTACCTCGCTTTCATCGTGGGTAAGCACCTACCGTGAACAGCCTCTCGAGATAGACCTCATAGAGATCTGCTCGCCCGACGAGGACTTCACAGACTGCAATTCAAACTTCTTCAAGTCGTTTAAATTCGGCTTTGACGCATTTATCGGCTCCTTCTTTGAGGATTACAATTCTCTGACGGATATAGAAGACGGAGAAGACGTAATGACCTGCTGGATCTCTCTTGGTAGAGATAACGCTACCGTTGTTACGAACCTTGTAAATAACGATTATAACATTACCGCTGATACCAAGGTAAACATGAAGCTGGTACAGGGCGGTATAGTAGAAGCTACATTCGCGGGCAAGGGCCCTGACCTCGCGCTCTTCATGGGCGGCGACTTCCCGATACAGCTCGCTTCGCGTGGAGTTCTTGAAGACCTGACGCAGTTCAGCGATTACGAAGAAATGACCTCGCGCTTCTCTGAAAACGCAATGACTCTTTACGAGTACAACGGCGGCGTATACGGACTTCCCGTATCGCAGACTTTCCCGATGCTCTTCTACCGCAGCGATATTCTTGCGGAGATGGGCGTAGACCCCGAAAAGGATCTTACAACTTGGGACGGCCTGATGAACGTTCTCCCCGTACTCCAGAGAAACTACATGGAGGTAGGTCTGATACTTCCCGTAATGGGCGGTACTTCCGGCGTTACCACCATCTCGCCTGTAACTGAGGCAGGAAACACCTTCGCGATGCTCCTCCTCCAGCAGGGCGTAAATTACTACAACGACGAAAAGACTAAGACAAACTTCGACACTCAGGAGGCTGTAAACGCATTTGACCAGTGGACAGAGTTCTACACCAAATACAGCTTCAGCCAGACATACGACGCTTTCACACGTTTCAGACAGGGCGATATGCCTGTTCTTATCCAGAACTACACCTTCTTCAACCAGCTCTCCGTAGCTGCTCCTGAAATCAAGGGATGCTGGGACTTCATGCACGTTCCCGGTACTGAGAATGAGAACGGCTCGGTAACTCTTGAGGACGGAAGAAAGATAAGCATCGCTTCCTGCTCTACCGGTTCGGGCGCTATCATCTTTACAAACTGCCCCGATAAGGAAGGCGCTTGGGAATTTATAAAGTGGTTCACCTCTGACGAAACTCAGGTAGCTTACGGTAACGACATTGAGTCGGTACTGGGTACTATGGGCCGTTACGACACCGCTAACCTGAATGCTCTTCAGCAGCTTTCATGGACTACCAAGCAGTGCGAGAAGCTCACTGAGCAGCTCAAGGCGCAGGTAGAGATACCCGTTATCCCCGCTTCTTATGGCGTAACTCGTAACCTGAACAACGCGTTCAGAGAAGTTGCAAACCAGTATGAGAACGCGAGAGATACACTCTTCTGGTACAACAAGGACATCAACGAGGAAATTGAGCGTAAGAACAACGACCTCAAGATGTACGAGGATGAAATAAATTAAGAAAGGGGAGCATCTTATGTCAAAAAAAGTAAATCCTGACGCTCCGGTCAAGACGCAGGGATATTGGGCTTACACATGGCATATGATGAAGGTCAACAAGGGCTGCTACGGACTTATAGCTCCGTTTATGATACTCTTCACGATCTTCACGATCATACCCGTTTGTATGTCGCTCCCGATGGGCTTTACTAACTTCAACATGATCCAGTCCCCCAAGTGGGTAGGATTATCAAACTTCTATACGCTTTTCTTAAACGACAGCGTATTCCTTATCGCAGTAAGAAACACTCTTATCTTCGCGATATTCACAGGTCCTTTTGCTTACATACTGAGCTTCCTGGTAGCGTGGCTGATAAATGAGATGAATCCGTTCCTCAAAACGTTCTTCACCTTCGTTTTCTACGCGCCTTCCATGACTTCCTCGGTATACATCACCTGGCAGCTGATCCTCTCGGGCGACCAGTACGGCTACCTCAACGCTGTACTACTCGACATGGGCTTCGTCAGCAAGCCGGTACAGTGGCTCACAGATACCACCTACATTCTCGGCGTGTGCATCATAGTACAGCTCTGGATGTCGATGGGCGCAGGCTTCCTTGCTATCCGCGCAGGTTTCCAGAACATTGATAAGTCGATGTACGAGGCTGGCGCTATCGAAGGTATCAAGAACAGATGGCAGGAACTTTTCAAGATCACCATTCCTTCGATGGGCCCGCAGCTGCTCTTCGCCGCTGTAAACCAGATCGCCAGCTCCTTCACCGTAGGTACGGTAGGCCAGATGCTGGTAGGTCTGCCTTCTACCGATTACTCGGCACACACTATTATGAACCACGCGACCGACTACGGTAGCGTACGTTACGAGATGGGCTACGCCGCCGCGATATGCTTCGTGCTGTTCCTCGCCATGCTGCTTGCGAACAAGGGCGTAAACTGGCTCCTCGGCAAATACATTGATTAAAGGAGGTGCAGATAAAACATGGCCAGAAGAAAAAAGAAGAAGTCGATCGACCAGCTTAAAGTTAAAGATAAGCGCAAGAAGATCAACGGATCCGTCGGCGGTGACGTCTGCATCTTCATCGTCCTCGTGCTTCTCGGAATATTCATGGTATTCCCCATCTACTACTCAGTAGTACAGTCGCTGAAGCCCGTAGAAGAGCTGTTCGTTTTCCCGCCTAAGCTTTATGTACTTAACCCCACGGGAAAGAACTTCTCTGATATGTTTAAGGTAGCCGCGGAATACACCGTGCCGCTTTCCAGATACATATTCAACTCAGTATTCACAACAGTGGTTATATGCGTATTCAACGTATTCGTTACCTGTATGGCGGCATTTGTACTTTCTAAGTGCAAGTTCCCCGGCGACAAGGCTCTCAATAAGCTGATAGTTGTCGCTCTGCTTTTCAACTCGCAGGCAACATGGATCATGCAGTTCCTGGTATACTCCAAGCTGCACATGATCGATACCTACTGGGTACTCATTCTCCCTTACATCGCTACGGCAATGAACCTCTATCTGATGCGCCAGAGTATGTCTACTCTGCCTGACTCGCTGATAGAGGCTGCGAAGGTAGACGGCGCGGGACTTTTCAGGATCTGCTGGCAGATAGTAGTTCCTAACTCAAAGCCTGCGATCATGACCATCATCATCTTTGCATTCCAGCAGGCGTGGAACATAAACGGCGGTGCAGTAATCTACTCGGAAGAGTACAAGACGCTGCCTACCATCGTTCAGCAGATCTCGCTTGCAGGTCTTGCAAGACAGGGCGTAACCTTCGCTTCAGCGGTATTGCTCCTGATTCCTCCGCTGGTAGTATTCCTCATCGCACAGGGCAACGTTATGGAAACCATGGCGAACTCCGGTATGAAGGAATAATTTATTCCGGCTTCATAAATTCAATGATAACAAACAACTTTGATTAATGAAAAGGAAACAGGTGATAATACAGTGAATGGAATAAAAACTTCCGTAAGGAAGCTGCTTTGCCTCACTCTGGCAGCGTGCACTGCGATTAGCATGTCTGTTACGGCTTTTGCAGACGAGCCTTACGAATCTTACAACTACGATAACTGGGACGAAGCTATCCCCTCGCAGAGCGCATACACCGTTCAGAAAACTGTAACGGGCGCTGATATGGGACTCAGCCGACTTTCAGACCCCGCCGACCCGCTGTTTTACAGCGAGGAAGCTTCCGCTTCGCTCAGCGAGGCTAAGGATTTCTACGTTTACGACGATAAAGAGATCTGGATAGCTGATTCGGGCAACAACCGTATTTTAAGACTTGACGAAAATTACAACATCATCGGCAGATATTACGGCGTTACAGGTATTGACGCTGACAGATGCGAGGAAACTCAGGACGGCGCTATCTCTACTTTCAAAGCTCCGCAGGGTCTTTACGTAACTACCAGCCCGACTACCGGCAAGTACACCATATATATAGCCGACTACGATAACTCGCGCGTAGTAAGAGCTACGGTAGAAAGCGCTACCGAGCTGAAATGCGAGCAGGAATATACTAAGCCGGAAGAGGCGCTGTATACTTCCAAAACTTTCAACCCCACTAAGGTCCTCGTTGACTACGCCGAAAACGTGTACGCGGTAGTTAAGTCCGTAAACACAGGTTCGGTACAGTTCAAGGCTGACGGCTCTTTCACAGGCTTCTACGGTGCGAACCGAGTAGAGGTAACCGCTAAGGTAATCGCTCAGAAGCTTTGGAGAAAGATAGCTTCAAACGAGCAGATCGAGGGTATGAGCCGTAACGTTCCTGTTGAGTACGCAAACTTCGACATGGACGACGAAGGCTTCATCTACACCGTTACCGAGGTATCTACCGATACTGACGCGGTAAAGAAGATCAACCCTGCGGGATACAACGTATGGGACAACGTGGTAGGCGATGAGTACACTTTCGGTGACCACACCGAGGCTGTATGGGATATGGCTTCCAACAAGACCTATTCCACCAAGCTTACCGACATCGCAATCGACGGCGACGGAATAATAAACGTTCTCGACTTTGAAACAGGACGCGTATTCCAGTACGACCGCCTCTGCAACCTCATCTGTATCTTCGGTACTAAGAATTCCTCCGCAGACCAGAGAGGCGCGTTCCTTAACCCGAACGCAGTAGACACCATCGGCACAAACGTTATCGTGCTCGAAGGTTCTAAGACAAGAAACGACATAACAGTATTTGAAAAGACCGTTTTCGGTAAGAACCTGCACAAGGCTTTCGAGTTCTTCGACGCAGGTCAGTACGTTGAGGCTGCTCCCTACTGGGAAGAAGTCATCAAGCGCGACGGCGGCTATACCTACGCCCACGTTGGTCTGGGTAAGGCTGATCTGAAAAACGGCGAATACAAGTCGGCACTCGACAGATTTGAGATCGCTAACGATAAGGACGACTACGATAAGGCTTTTGAATATTACAGAGAAGAGTGGCTGAGAAGCAACTTCACAGCAGTAGCTGTTGTAATAGTAGTTCTCGTAGTACTGCTCATCGTAAAGAAGATACTCAAGAAAAAGGGCATAAAGCTCATCAAGCGCAAGAATAAGAAGGAGGCGGAATAACAATGTATGAATTTTCTACACTCGGCTGGGTAAGACACGTTGTTTTCCACCCCTTTGAAGGTTTTGAAGACCTCAGGTGGAAAAAGCAGGGCTCGCTGAAAGTTGCTCTGATACTCGTTGTAATGCTTTTCGTTGCAATGGTAGCAAACAACCGTATGGTAGGCTTCGCTTTCAACACTAACACAGTTAAAGTATTCAACGTAGTTCCGCTGATCGTACAGTCGGTAGTTTACTTCGCGACTTGGGTCATCGGCAACTGGTGCATTTGCACCCTGCTCGACGGCGAGGGTACTTTAAAGAAGATCTGCATCTACTCGGCATACGCGCTGGTACCTTACATAATCTGCAGCTACATCGCAGTATTTATCTCTAACTTCATCATCACTGAGGAAGCTATTTGGTTCCACGCATTCACCTACCTCGGCATGGGCTGGTCGATAATCCTGATGATCTCGGCAATGAAGGCTGTACACCAGTACTCCATTCCCAAGACCCTCGTTTCCATACTGCTCACGCTGGTAGCTATGCTGCTGATACTCTTCTTGGCAATACTCCTCCTCTCGCTCTTCCAGCAGGTTTATGTATTCGTTTATACGATCTACACTGAGATCGCGTACAGAATTCGTGGATAAGAAAGGGTGGTGTTAAAATGCAAAATAAGAATTACAAAAAAGTATTGACGTTTGCTCTTGTTCTTTCCATGATGATGCCTATCGGCTCGGCGGCTGCTGATTCTGCGGCTGATACTTCCGAAGCTGAAAGCTCAGTAGCAGACACCTCTTCGGCTGAGGACTCTGCGGCAGATGATTCCGCTGCTGACGATTCGGCTGCCGATACCGAAAGCGCTGCGGACGATTCGACCGCTGACGACGCTGCGGCTGATGACGCTGCTGCGGACGATACCGACGCTGAGGCTAATGCTGATACAAGCAAAAAGGACGAGGAAGAAGCAGCACCGCTGCTTACCGACGACGAAGCTCTCGCGCTCGAAAGCGTAGAGCAGATCGCCGAGAACGATAACTTCCTGCTTTATATGGACCCCGATAACGAAAGAATTTGCTTAAAGGTCAAAAAGACCGGCAAGTGCTGGTGGACTTCTCCTATAAACGCTGATTCCGACCCCACGCCTATCTCTGAAGACGGAGATACGATGAAGAGCGGTCAGATAGGTCAGGCTAAGTCCAGCGCGGCTATCAATATCGGCGACCTTCGTCAGGAGAAGAGAACCGAGCTTCCCGCTCCCGCTTACTCCTACAAGTCAAGCGTTTCATTCAAGGCTGAGGCTAACGGCTGCGCAGTTACCTACAATTACGCTTCTTACGGCGTAAAGCTCACGGTACACTACGAGCTGAAAGACGACTGCCTCCACTCATATGTAAAGACCGACGAGATAGTTGAAAAAGACAGCACCAGCGACGAGGGCAAGGCTCTTACCAAGATAATCCTCGCACCTTACATGGGCGCTGTTTCGGGACTCAACACCGACGGCTCGCCGACAGAGGGCTACATGATAGTTCCTGACGGAAGCGGCGCTGTTATCAACTATAACAACGGCAAGACAAATTACGCCAGCTATTCGCAGCGCATTTACGGTACCGACTATACCGCCGTACCGCTCAACGCACCGCGTGTTACCGAGCAGGCTTACCTGCCTATGGTGGCTACCGTACAGGGCAACAACGGTCTGGTAACGATAGTTTCCGAGGGCGACGCCAACGTTTACGCGAACGCGCAGGTAAGCGGCCAGAACAAGCAGGCTTACAACAACGCATACTTCGAGTTTGAAACAAGAAGCAGCGATGAATTCTTCATGAGCGGTACTGATACCAACAAGATCACCGTATTTGAAAAGTACGGCATCAAGACCGACACTTTCGGACTTGAGTATTACCCGCTCGATAATGACGAAGGCGTTAACTACGCCGACGTAGCTGAGGTTTACAGAAACTACCTCATCAACAGCAAGGGTCTTACCCAGAAAACTGAGGCTAACGACACCGACCTGTATGTTGATACATACGGCAGCGTGCTCAAGGAAGAGTCGATACTCGGTCTGCCTATCACTATGAAGACCAAGCTGACTACCTTCTCGCAGGCTTCGGACATCGCGAGCCAGCTCAACGACGCAGGCGCAGACTCCATAGTTATGAACTATAACGACTGGACAAAGGCTTCGGTAAAGAACATGGTTTCTACCAAGGCTAAGGCGCTCGGCAAGCTGGGCAGCACCGATGATTTCAAGAACCTCAACAGCGATAACCTTACCGTTTACGGTTCGGTAAACAACTTCACTATGGAAAAGGGAAGCTGGGGCTACTTTGAGCTTTCAAATACAGCGATAAGAGCTTCGAGCGCCTACTCCAGACAGTCGAGCTACAGCCCCGCATTCGGCGTGGCAGTTTCGGGAGTATCTCCCGCGCTTATAGCTCCTAACACTTACACCAAGATCTTTAAGGAAACTATCGACAGCTTCACCGGAAACAGCATAGGCTCTATGGGCTTCGGCGATTGGTCTACTAAGCTGGTAAGCGACTTCTCTAAGAAGAACACTTCCTGCAGAAACGACACAATGAACACCGTAGTTACCGGATACTCCGACGCTGTAAACGCAGGCCAGTCGATAATAGCCGAGGGCGCGAACTCGTATGTACTGCCTTATGTAAGCGCAGTTACCGACGTTCCCGTTTACTCCAGCGGATTCAACCTTACCGATATGGACATTCCGTTCTATCAGATGGTCATCCACGGCTACGTTCCTTACTCGACCAAGGCTATCAACGCAAGCTCTGATACCGACCGCACTTATATGCGCGCTCTGGCTGCCGGATCTAACGTAAATTACGATATGATCTATCAAGACGCCGACGAGCTGATAGATACCAGAGATGACGACCTGTACTACTCGCACTATTCGGGCTGGGTACAGATGGCTGCCAACCAGTACAAGGTAACTAAGAAGGTGCTCTCCGCAGTAAGCGACTACACCATCTCAGATTACACCGTAGAGGGCGACATCATCAAGACCACTTACAGCAAGGAAGGTCAGGCAGACGTAGTCATCGAGGTAGATACCAAGAACTGCACAGTAAAGGCAAACGGCGATACTACCGACCTTCTTGCCGAGGGTGCAGTAGAGAAGGAGGTGCAGTAAGCTGATGAGCGATATAGAAAAGACCAACGCTGAAAACGAAGAACTGGAGCAGCTAAAGGATGTCCCCGAAGTTAAGCTTGAGCTTATCGAAGACGACGCCCCCGCCGCCACCGACGACGCTTCCGCTGAGGTAGCCGCTAATGAAGAGGCTTCTACCGAGGTAGAGGAAAAGTCTTACGCTTCCGCCGCAGCTATACCTGCAAAACAGAAGGGATTAAAGATCCCGTATGAAAGAAGAAAAGCTCTTTACGGCTACGGCTTCATCGCCCTCTGGTTCGTGGGAAGCATCTACTTCTTCATTGCTCCGCTTATCCAGTCGCTGATCTACTCTTTCCATCAGACAAAGATAGTCACCGGCGGTATGGAGATGTCAAATCCCGGTTTTAAAAACTACTACAACGCATTCAGAAAAGACCAGTATTACCTGCCCGCTCTTACCAAAATGCTCAAGGATACGCTGCTCAATACGCCCCTTATCCTCGTGTTCTCGGTATTCATTGCAGTAATACTGAACCAGAAATTTAAAGGAAGAACAGCCGCTCGTGCTATCTTCTTCCTCCCTGTAATCATCGCTACCGGCCCTGTTATCGACATAATCAACGGTAATATGTCTACCGGCGGTTACGCAGGCGGTTCTGAGCAGTTCAGCTCGATGTTTGAAACAGACCTCGTAGACCAGCTGCTCAACTTCCTCGGCGTTTACAACATAAGCGACCAGCTTACAGAAGTTATCAGCACCCTTACCTCTGATATATTCAATCTGGTATGGAAGTGCGGTATACAGATCCTGCTGTTCCTCTCGGCACTTCAGGGAATTCCTTTCTCGGCTAAAGAAGCGGCTTCTATGGAGGGCGCTACCGCTTGGGAATATTTCTGGAAGATCACAGTTCCGTACATCAGCCCGATGCTTATCGCCAGCCTGGTGTACACGATAGTAGATTCGTTCGTTGATCCTTCCAACGAAGTTATGACTCTGGTTCTTAACCAGTCGAAGCAGTGGGAACACGGCTACTCGGCTGCTATGGCTTGGGCTTACTTCGCGATAATCGGTGTGATACTGGCTATCGTACTGGCAATAATCAACAAGTTCGTTTACTACGAAGTAGATTAAAAAGGGGGGATCACATTGGCAACTAAAAAAGAAGAA
>DBEZOM010000211.1:0-3435 GCA_048252855.1 Ruminococcus sp. | reverse complement strand
AACTAATATAATACCCCAGCGTACTCTCGGGATCCAACTCCGAAAGATCAACAGCCACACCTACCGTCATGCCTAGCCGCTCGCGGTCTGCCTGCGATACGTCGAACTCTATGCCCCATGCGTTGCCGTCTATGTTTATCCACGCCGTAGGGCCGAACGTTCCGCCGTCAAGCGTTGCGCCCTCCAGGCTCGGACATATCGCTTTCAGCTCGTTGTACGTCATGCCAACCTGCACGCCCTCGGTTATGTATCCGCCCGGCGTGACGTGTATCGCGTACGGGAAATCAAGCGTGCCGATGTTCTGTATGTCCGTAGTGTAAAAGCCTATCTTCGTGTTCGGGTACACGTCGTCGTTCTCCACGGCGATGATGTTTTCCTGCCCCACGGATATAAAATCCATGCTGAAATCGTCGCCCAGCTCGGCGAAAATATCATCCGCCGTTTCGTAGATAAGATCGTTCGCATACACCGTGTCATCGTAAATGTCATACGGCGCAAGCGTGGTCACGGGCTTAGTCGTGGTCGCCTCGGCGGTCGTTGTGGTAGTTTCCGTTGGCTGAGCGGCGCTGTCAGACTTTTCGTCTGCCGAACTTCCGCCGACCTCGATAAGAAAAGTCGCCGAATGGTCGTCGCCGTCGGAATCAAGATGGCTCTCAGTTATCTTGAAATCGCCCGCATTGTCCACGCCTATGCAAGCCTGCGCTTTGCAGGTGCTTCCGATAGGCGCTTCATTCGGAGTTCTCGCAACGTCGTTAGGGTAGCTGTAACCCATAATGCCGCCGCTGTCCACTATGGTGTCCTCCATATTGAAGTAAATGCCCTTTAAAACGCCGTCCTCGTCCTCATAACCGATGTTTGTATACTCGTAATCCACGATGTAGACCGCCGCAGGGGCTTTCTCGGAAAACTCGTTTCGCTCAGCCGTTTCCGTGACGCCCGTAACGGTAAGCGACCACTGCCCGTCAACTGTCCAAGTTTCGCCGATGGTGTAGTAGTCCTTCTTCTTACTTTTTCTTCCGCTGCCCGAGCCGCTGTCGGAACAAGCGGTGAGCAGCACCACCGCGCCCGCGAGGACTGCTGCTGTTAGTTTTTTTATGGTCATGGTCATTTGGTGATACCCCCTATATCTTGATCTCGATAGCAAGCAGTTTCTCCTCAGCTTTCTCGACCTCTTCCAAAACTGCGCTTCTCGTTCTTACAATGTACTTGTCCACCGTTTCATGAAGGTCATTTTTGATAACTTTTGCAGTAGTTACGTTTATCTTTATCTCTGCAAAAAGCTTTTTCATAAGCTCTTTGGTAACGTCCTGATTCATGAATTTCAGTATTTTTCCCGTTGATTCGGCGATCCTTTCCACCTGCTGACTTACTTCTTCTTTGAAAGCCTTTGTTGCGTCAAAAAACATTATCGGGTCGTTCAGCAGCTTTAGCGCGTCCATACCAAAGACGATCGTGTAATACTCTTTTGACAGCTGCTGATAATAATTATACGCTTCGTTAAACTCGTTATTTAGTTTCATTACAGACTTTATAACGAACACGCTGAATTCATTATTTATCTTCTCCTCAAATTCATCCAGCTTATGACGCTTTCGCAGAATAAAGCTTGTACTTGCCACCATATCATGAAGCTTATCGTGCTCGCGGCGAAACATTTCGTTAGCGTGCTCTTTTATTTTATACGGCACTTTTACCTTATAATTGTTCCAAAGATTGCGGATAATGCAGTTTACTACCTCTTCGCGCCCGAACTTTTTTACCTCGCCCGAGATTAGCTTTTTCTCATAGTTGTTTACGAATATCACCGAGTCAGCCGAAACACCGCCGTCTTCAACTATGCGCTTTTTCATGCGCTTGGCTCTGTCATCGTTCTCCGACTTGCAGTGAGTTATCACAACGTTTACGTTGTTTTTCTCTGCTAAAAGATCATTTATTATGTTTATCTCAAAATCTTCCACTCTGTCAGAGTCGGCGCTAAGGCAGTAGATTATGGTGCTGAACCATTCGTTGATAGAGTGCTTGTCGTACTCCGCTACTTTTTCGATTATCTGCTTGTGCCATTCGTCCGCCTTGTCGGGTTCAAGACCCCAGCTGTCGCATATCGAAAAAGATATGCGGTCGTTGTCTTTCAACTCGAAAGAATACTCGTGCAGACCCTCAGCCGTTACGGGCTTTCCCGCACCCGTCTCCGCGACCTCTTCGCCAAATATGTAATTCAGCAAACTGCTTTTGCCAACGCCCGATTTGCCGGCTATCAGTATATTAGTTTTTATCTTGTCGCCTTCCATTATTTTTTTGCTCCTTTTATCTTATCAACTAAAGCATTTACTATTTCCTTTATAACGTTCTGTTCCTTGCCCTTGCTGATCTCTTTCATTACCTTTTTCAGATTTTCAGCAGTAAAGAAGTCGGAAATTTTGGTGACCATAAGGTCTTTCGAGCCGCCGCCCTCTATGCAGGCTTTAGTGTACTCCTCGCAGATCTTCGTTATCGCAACGCCGAGGGTAGCCGTTACCGAAGTCGCTACCGAAACGTTTACCGTAGCTTTCGCAACTCCGCCGACCAAGGGGATTACCGAAAGCAGCTGAGAAGCCAGCGTTTTTCCGAAGTAGGAAACTGCGCCCGCTCCGACTAAATTTGTCACAACGCCCTTCATATCATTATCTATTCCGTAGCAGCTTAAAATATCCATCGCCATTTTTACCTGTAAACCCATAAGCGGTACCGAATCGGAAAACGGCACGGGGACAAACGATGTAGCCGCAACTGTACCTGCGGCCAAACCGGCGTATTTCGGTATCTTGTGCTTTATCATCATTTCTGCCATTTGGCCCTGCGCTTTTTTGAGCGACGGGATAAAGCTTTCTCTGAGGTAATCGTCAAGATTATTATGCGCCCAGCTGTTTATCTCGGATTTCTGCACATATTCGTCGCCAAGCTCACGGTTAGTGGAATAGGTAAACACCTCAACGCCGTTTATTCTGTTTCGTTTTCCTGCGTCGCCGACAGCGTCCTTTATCTGAGCGACCTCGTTTTCGTCTAGATTATCTACCTTTGTAATAATAACGCACACGGGGATATTTCTCGACTGTATATCCCTTATCAGCTTTTCATCAAGATCCATGAAGCGGTTATTTATGCAGTACCAAACCTCGTGGATGTGCATATCCAGATCCGCAGGATATGTATTTTTGCGTTCGTCGATCAGGTCGATTATATTTTTGTAAAAAGCGCTGTTTTCCGGCGTAGACGAACTTTCTACCTCGTAACCCTCAGTATCGAACAAGGTAATGCTCTTTGAATGATATTCGTGAATACCCCTTGTCTGCGGCTTTCCGCTGCTTCCGACTGGCGCGGCGCTATCCTTATCGAACTCAAAGAAGTCGTTTATAAGGCTGCTTTTGCCAACTCCGGTAGCTCCGCACACTATGATAT
>DBEZOM010000210.1:0-4306 GCA_048252855.1 Ruminococcus sp. | reverse complement strand
TATTCGTGCATTGTGAAAAATATCATATCAATGAATTATACCACACATCGCCGTGATTTGCAAGCACGTTTACAAAATTTTCGCAATTACTACACACTATAATTGATATATCGGCGCAGAAATTTTTGAAATAGTGAAATGGTACAGAAATGCGGTTTAAATTTTGTAGAATAATACATAGAAATTTTTCGTGAAATTTGATATAATTAAGTTACAAGTATGTTTTTTTAAACAGGAGTATGACATGAAAGATATAAATTTTAACAGACGAACCAAGAGAGCGGCGACGGCGCTGATCTGCTGCGCTGTGGCGGCAGCGGCTATGAGCGGCTGCTATCTGCTGCCCGACGAGGAGGAAGTGCTCGCCGCGCCTACCGTAAAAGCGAGCGAGGTGACCTACACCACCGTTACCGCAAAGCGCAAGACGCTGGAGAAAAAGATAGTAAACAGCGGCACTGTAAACAGCGAGAAGCAGTACAACCTTTCATACGAAACGCAGGGCGGAACTATCAGCAAATTCTACGTTCACGCGGGCGACAAGGTGAAAAAGGGCGACAAGATCTGCGAGATAGACACTAAGGACATAGAGTACCAGATAGCTATGAAAGAGCTTGACCGCAAGCGCGCTTTTCTGTACACCGAGGTGCTTTACGACAACGGCGCTACGCAGTCGGAGTACGACAGAGCGTATGTAGACGTAGAAAAGCTAGACATAGAGCTGCAAAAGCTTTACGATCAGCGGGACGGCGCGGTGCTTACAGCGCCTGCGAGCGGCACGGTATCCGCGCTGGCGGACGTGCGAGTTGGCGACTACGCGAACCCCGGACAGACCATCGCGACAATAATGCAGACGAAAAATCTCTACATAGCCATAAAGCCGAACGACTGCTCTGAATTCACCATAGGCAGAAAGGTGCAGATACGCCTGGACGAAGACTACTACGAGGGCGAAGTTTTCATGAACCCCGACGAGCTGGCGGACTACATGGAAAAGCAGAACGAGAGCCACGACAAACTCGAGCAGGGCGGAATAGACTACGAAGCCGAGATGGTATACATCCGCTTTACCGAAGACCCGCCATCAGACGCGGTAGGTCAGCTTGCGGACACTATACTGGTGCTCGACACGGCGGAGAACGCTATTTGCGTATCGAACAACCTTATCAAGACAGTAGACGGCGAAAAGGTAGTTTATGTACTGAAAGACGGCGAGAAGGTAGCCGTGCCCGTCGAGATAGGCTTGCAGACAGGCTCGCAGTCGGAGATAACCTCGGGTATAGACGAGGGCGACGAGCTTGTAATACGCTGAGCCATTGAGATAAGGAGAACATAGTAAAATGCTTACACTGCTACTGCGCAAGATGCGCAACACAAAGTGGATGGTGCTGTGTCTGCTCATCGGCTTCATAATGGCTGCGGCTATGACGAGCACCATACCTATATACATGAACGCCTCGCTCCAGCGTATGCTGGTAAAGGACATGGAGAGCTACCAGACGGAAAACAACGTTTACCCCGGCGAATTCAGCGCCGAGCACGACGTAACGCTCGACATACCCGCCGAGAAACAGCGGCAGGAGATAGAGAAAGTTCAGAATATAGTGCAGAACGGCTACGACGAGATGGGCTGTCCTGCGAAATACGACAAGACATTTATTTCAGACACATATCTGTACGTTACCTCAATAGACGTTTCAGAGGGCAAATCGGCTTCCCGCCTCTCGCTTTCGGCAATGAGCAACTTTGACGACAAGATAGAGATAAGATCGGGCAGGATGTATAAGCCCGGCAAGCGCAGCGACGGCGTTTACGAATGTGTGGCGACCGAAAAAGCGCTGAAAGTTTCAGAGCTTGCCATGAATACCGTTTACGAGATAGGCAACGTTTTCGGCGCGGACAAGACAATAAAGATAGAGATAGTCGGCATATTCGACGTAAAGGACAGCTGCGAGGCTTACTGGGCCGAGGGCGTAAGCGGATACGTTTCAAATATGTTCACCGACTACGACACAATGTACGGCGAGATACTCGACACGGGCGCTGTGAACGTTTCTGAGATGGCTGTGCGCTACGCTATGGACTACCCGAACATGGATATGAACGGGCTGGGCGGAATAAGCGAACGCATCAGCGAGCAGGAGCGCATATTCGACGAGAACGACATTACCCTCTCGCTGCCCGCGAAAAGCATATTCACCGACTACGCGAGCCGCGCTTCGCAGCTTAGGAACACGCTTTGGCTCTTGCAGATACCCGTAATGCTGATGATACTGGTGTACCTCTTTATGGTATCGCAGCTGAATATCGAGCAGGAGCGCAATGAGATAGCGGTATTCAAGAGCCGCGGCGCGAGCAGAGGGCAGATAATATTCATCTACGCGCTGGAATCGCTGCTGTTGGGCGCTGTTACGGCTGTCGCCGCGCCATTTGCGGGACTGGGACTTTGCAAGATACTCGGCGCTTCAAACGGCTTCCTCGAATTTGTAAACAGAAAATCGCTGCCCGTAAAGCTGGCGCTCGACGCATTCA
The DNA here is from genome assembly GCA_048252855.1 of Ruminococcus sp. Classification (GTDB taxonomy): domain Bacteria; phylum Bacillota; class Clostridia; order Oscillospirales; family Ruminococcaceae; genus YE71. The sequence continues at coordinate 1,777 of DBEZOM010000210.1, read as the reverse complement.
TCTATGCGCTGGCGGCGGTAGTAGTATTCTTCGTGACCACGATGGCGCCGATAATACCCGCCACAAAGACCACGATAGTAGAGCACAAGCAATCGAAAGCGAAAAAGCGCAAGCTGCCGCTATGGGAAAAGCTATGCCTGGACTTCATACTTATAGGCGGATCGGTAGCGTGGCTCATCTACTACAACAAGCAGCAGGCTGACGTTATGGCCGAGGGCGGCGGAGAGGCGCAGGCGATAAACCCGATGATGTTCGTAGCATCTACGGCGTTCATAGTCGGCTGCGGACTCTTTATAATAAGGATACACCCGCTGATAATCAGACTTATCTCAAAGATATTCAGCCGCGTGCTCTCGCCTGCGGCGTATGTTTCTTTCAACAACATAGGCAGAACGGCTTCGGGCAAGGAAAGATTTCTCATGATATTCCTGATACTCACCGTTTCGCTGGGACTGTATTTTGCCAACACGGCGCGCGCGCTCAACCGAAACGCTGAGGAGAGAGTTTCATACGCGATAGGCGCTGACGTGGTTATGCAGGAGCAGTGGGAGAACACATCGGGCGAGAACAGAGCCTCTGACGCGGCGCAGAAAGCCGACGAAGCGCTGGCGAAATTCAATGCGCAGAAGAGCGGCTCGACGCAGGACACATCTGCCGACAGCTCTGACGAGAGCGACGAGAGCGAGAGCGTTATACAGTACACCGAGCCGCCGATAGAGCGGTACGAAAAGCTTGCGGGCGTAAAGAACGTCGCGAGAGTTTTCGTGAAAGAGGGCATTACTGTACAGAGCGACAGAATGAGAGTTCCCGCAGTGCAGAAAAACACGGGCAAGCGCGGTTTCGAGGACGATTACAAGACCGACTACGAGCTCGCGGCGGACGAAGCGGACGCGAAAAGCTCTTCAAACACAACTTCGAACGTTAACCTGATGGCAGTTTCGCCGGGAGAATTCTCTAAGGTATGCTGGTTTGCCGACAGACTGCTTCCCGTTCAGATAAACAACTACCTCGAAGCGCTGAGCGAGTACCAGCAGGGCATAATACTCTCGACAGCGTTCCGCGACACATACGGCTTGAAGCAGGGCGACACGGTGAATGTAAGCTGGGGCGCTAACGACAGCTTTGAAGCGACGGTGCTTGCGTTCGTGGAATACTGGCCCTCGATGAACCCGTATGACGTTGCGAAAGACGGCACATACATGAACTTCGCGGTGATGAACCTCGACTATGTAAACGTAATGACGAACATAGAGCCTTACCAAGTATGGATAGACATGGAAGACGGTGCGCTGACGGAAGACCTCTACAAGTCGATAGAAAAATCTGACATAGAGCCTACCCTGCTGCGCGTAGCGAGTCAGGAGATAATCACCGAGAAGAACGACCCTATGCTGCAAGGCATGAACGGCGCGCTGACACTGGGCTTTATAATCATCATGATAATGTGCATAATCGGCTTCTTGATGTACTGGATACTCTCGATAAAGAGCCGCACGCTGCAATTCGGAATAATGCGCGCGATGGGCATGAAGTACCGTGAGATAATCGCGATGATAATGTACGAGCAGCTGCTGGTTTCAGGCGCGGCGATATTCGCGGCGATATTCATAGGCGGTATCGCGAGCGACCTATTCGTGCCGCTGTTCCAGTATTTATACAGCCGCGAGGAGCAAGTACCTGGATTTGTGGTGATACCGCAGCGCAGCGACTACCTGAAAGTTTACGCGATAATACTCGTGATGCTGCTGATCTCGCTAGCCGTACTGGGCAGGCTGAT
>DBEZOM010000209.1:0-5126 GCA_048252855.1 Ruminococcus sp. | reverse complement strand
GTTGTAATGTTTAGCAATGATGATATTGATAGGTATGAATTTCTTTTAATACAACGGATTAGAATGAAATTTGTTATAGTACCATTTTCTCTAGCGCTGTATTTTTTGCTAATTATAATATCAGTTAAAGATTCATGGTATGAAACTTTAACTTATGTTATAAAACAAATTCCAGCGCCCGTTAAAGGTTGTTTCTTAGGTTCACTATCTATTGCCACAATCATAGCGTGCATATACAACATATACAAAAAATGGTTAAGCGAAAAATAAGTAATCAAATCGAACATTAGCGCCTGCTATAATTGCAGACGCTTTTTGTTTCTTTTGAAAACATCAGCTCCGTATCAATAGTATATCTGTCAGCCGGATAAATACCTATCAGCTTTTCCTTTTCCCGACCGTTTTTCCTCTGCACTCGGCTGATTATGTAGATCGTTTTCATAAGCACACTCCTAATATATATATTCCCCCTCATCAACGCCGAACTCATTTTTCGGCGCTCATGAAGAGCAGCCGCTCTTCGCGGCTAGCCCTTTAGCAGTTACTTACTGCTCTTTTCTTTCTTTGAAAGAAGTAAAATGCAAACTGCACCCAGCGTAACTATCACGCTTACTGCTGCTGTACCTGTTGCAGGCGGTGTGTCAGTAGGCGGAGTGCTCGGCGGTGTAGTCGGTGTAAGCTCGTCTTTCATGATTACTGTCTGAACCTTGCCGTCGTCCGCTACGGTAAATGTTACATCGTTGGCGATCTCGTAGCCATCGGGCGCAATCACTTCATGCAGCTTGTATGTTTCGCCCGCTGCAAGTACGCCCTCGAGGTAGTGCGGTTCATTGGCAGATACCCACTCTTCTACGACCTTTCCGTCTTTGTCGATGACCTGTAACTTAGCGCCGGGCAGCTCTTTGCCGGTAGTTATATCCTGCTTGCTCAGCTTGACCTTTGTAGTGTCGTTATAGATCTCAGCAGTTATCGTTTCGGCATAGAGCACCTCAACACTTTCAGGGTCTGCAACAAGATAACCGTAAGGTACGGTCTTGCCGCTTTCGGTGATCGTGTACGTTCCGATGGGGATATTAGCGAATTTTGCAATACCCTTTTCGTCAGTGGTTGCGGTTATCGAAATATCGCGTCCGCTGTCGGAAGTGCCGCTGAGTATGAAGTCTATTCCGCTCAGGTTCGTCATGCCCCTTGTTGTCTTGTGAACTTCAATAGAGCCTGTTTTTTCGTCATTGTGTATCTCCTGCGTAGTAGTTTCCGCATAGTAAACTTCTACCGCTACGGGGTCGGCGGTAAGATACGCATAAGGCGTGGTCTTGCCGTCCTCGATAATGTCGTATGTTCCGATGGGCACGTTTTCAAACTTTGCAATGCCGTTTTCATCAGTGGTCGCGGTTATCGAGATCTCACGTCCGCTGTCGGAAGTGCCGCTGAGTATAAAGTCGATACCCGAGAGATTAAGCATTCCCTCAGTTGTCTTGTAGACTTCGATAGAGCCTGTCTTTTCGTCGTTGTGAATTTCCTGCGTAGTAGTTTCCGCATAGTAAACTTCTACCGCTACGGGGTCGGCGGTAAGATACGCATAAGGCGTGGTGCTGCCGTCCTCAGTGACCTCATATGTTCCTACGGGAATGTGCTCAAAGAGCGCTATACCGTTTTCGTCGGTAACAACATATTTGTTTACTTCTGTTCCTGCATCAGATGTTCCCGAAAGCGTGAAACCTATACCGCTAAGATTAAGCATACCTTCGGTGGTTTTCTTTATCTGTATGCTTCCGGACTTTTCGTAGTTTACGATGGTCTTTGTCAGTTCAACGGTAGAAATGCTGTTGCCGCCGTACTCTGCGGTAAACTCTATCGGCTCAGAGAGCGGTTCGTAGTATTCGGGTACTGTGGCAGGATCTTCGGAAATATCATACTTGAAACCGGGATATATCGGCACGCGGTAAGTGTATTCGCCGCCCATATCTCCATCTTCCGCCTGCTTGGTGTAAACACTGTATGCCTTGCCCTCGCTGTCTGTCGGAGAAAGAGTGCCGACAAGCTCGCCGGCAGTCTGTATAGTGTGACCGTTCAGCACTACGTCGTCCTTAGCGTAGATATTGAAAACTACACCTTCAAGCGGTTTGTCGCTGTCAGATCTCTTTACAACTGTCAGATCAACATTCTGCGGATAGTTTACAATGTCAGCAGTTTCCGCAGCAAGTGCAATGCCTTTTTCAGCGGTCTTGTCTGCCGATATATCTGAAACGTAAGTTGTAACAGTATACGGCGTGCTGTCAAGTACATAAGGTGCAGGAACGTTTGTTTCTACAAGTGTGTATGTGTAATTGAAAACGTCGGGGTTCTCGGCGTTTATTCTGCCTAAAGGCAGACCGTAATATTCAGCAGCCCCGTTTTCATCGGTAATGATCTTTCCGATAACATCGCCTGCCGCATATGCTTTGCCCTTGTACTCGTCATTGCAGAGCTTAGCAGTTTCCTTTTCGGTAAGCGCCTGATCGGTAATAATATCAAATTCCGCGTCCTTAACGGGAATGTCGTTCTTGCCGTCATTTTTGTTTACGATGATATTCAGCTTGTACGGCTCGTCCTGAGTGTCAGTGCCAAAGTCGCCGAAATCGCTGTCGAGAACAAGATTCTGCTCTATGTTGCCGGGCGCAAACACGATCTCGTGCCAATCGTTGTCGAGCGCATAGCCTTTGGGCGATTCGATCTCTTTGAGATAGTAAACGGTATTTGCCGCAGCCGCCGTATCAAATCTTGCCTTGCCGTTTTCGTCGGTGATTGCTGTTGAGATGAGCGAGGACAGATCGTCCTTAGTTGCATACAGACCGTATACCGCGCCGCTTACAGGCTCTTCGGTATCGCTGTCACGTTTGGTAACTACAAGCGAAGCATGGTAGTAACGGTTTACGATCTCGGTATCGGCATACTTGTTTTGTCCTGCGGATTTATCAGTTGCCGCAGCCGCCGCGGGGTAGCAGGAGTCAGCGTTAAGCTCATAGCTGCCGACCTTAGTTCCTGCGGGGTATTTTACAAGACCGTTGAAATTCTCAAATTCACTGCTTGTACATCTGTCAAAGAAGGAAATATCTTTTGCTTCGTCTTTGTTCAGATTATCGTAGCCGTAGTTTTCCGCGTGTCCTACTTCAATGAAGAGAAGAGGAACAGTGTTTCCCGACTTGTCGCAGGGAACGCACTCGATGTGGAGTCCGCCGAAGTACTCGCAGGGTGTAAGCTCATCGCCGCTTTCCGTAAGCTCGCTGCCGGGGTAGATAAGAGCCGCTTTTGAAATATCATCGGTAAGAGCGTTTGCTTCAAAGTCTACCGAAGCGCTGCCGTTTTTGATAGTAACGTATGAGTAGTATTTGCCGTCGAAAGGAGCAAAGACCTCTGCGCCGGTGCCTTTCAGCACATGGTCGGGCATAAGCTCTACGTCTTTAGAGATAGCGCGGTTAGTGAGATACTTCATGCCGTCCGCAGTCTTAACGCCTACTACAAATGCCGTTTTGCGGTATACGGATTGCATATTTTGTGCGGTGTCGCGGTCGGTAAGATCGTAGCTGTCGCCTGCTGCGTCGATGATAGATTTGTGCATATCTACCGTGCCGTAGTCAGCGCCGTTGTTGACGAGCTTTATCGTCTGCGTTTTGTTATCTGTGTATGGCGGCACGCTGAAAGTTGCCGAAGCTGTGCCGTAGCCTGCGGCGGAGGATATTTCCTCGAGGGCGTAACTAACGCTCGCATTCTTCTTGCTGGGCAGATCGAGCACCGCGAAAGTGCCCTTAGTGCCGCTTGTCTTTACAGTATGAAAAGCCGTTGCAGCGGCGGGGTTGGTCGTGAAATGCGAGAAAACGTAACGTTCATTCGCGCTGTCATAATCAGCTGCAACGTAGTTTTTAACGCCGCCGATAGTTTTACGGATCCTGAACTGCGTATCAGCCAGCGCGCTGTCAAGCTCCACGCCGGTAAGCAGCTCGCCGTCTGCGGTCTTGTACTGCTTTTCTACTTTTATGTTGGGTTGGTCGGTGATTTTGAAAGAAATACTTCCTCCGTAAATATCGGGGGTTGAAGTACCCTGAATAAGCGTCTGATTTCCGTATTTCAGATAAGTCTTGACTTTCATATCATCGGGTATATCCTGAATACGTCTGTTTACCGTTACGGTTTTTACTTCTTTGAAAGCCTTTTTCGCCGAAACAGTTATCTTTGTATTTTTAGAGCCTTCGGTGTATGAAACATCAAAGCCTGCGCCATTTTTGCCGAGGTCATGAATTATCTCTCTGTAATTTGACGGTGAGCTGCTATCCATATATTCATTTTCAACTGTGAATGAAGCGGTATATTTTTTAGTGCTCCAATCATAAGTCATAGATACTGCGTTTGATTCTGATTCTTTTCCTGTTGCCGAAAGTGCCGATGGTCTAGTATAATGCAAAGCAACTTTACTTTCAATATCATTGTAAGCTTTCTTATACTCATTCAAAATTGCCGAGTTATTGCCTGTAACATATTTACCAGGCTTTATTCCGTTGTATGTTTTCAGAAAAGCTAATCCGTTATCTTTATTGCAAGTACGATAACCCATAACGATCTCCCAAGTAAGAGCCTGAGTTGCATAGAAATATGCTTTGCTCTTATACGCATTGGGATAGCCGTAGTATGAGCACAGCGCGACAAATTGTTTTTCTACTCTTGTTAAGTCTTTCTGCCACGCGTTATCATCTTCCTTGTACCATTCCTCCCAATACTCGCCCTCGTCCATGTGAGGAATGATCATTACGCCGTCGATGTTTTTGTAATCTTCATCAAAACCTGTTCCGGGCAAAGCGCACATGGCAAAGTACTTTTCATCTTTGGCTTTGAATGCGACCATTTTGGTCTTGTAGCCTGTGATACTTCCTCTTCCATCGCTTACTGCGGAAAATGATTTCGTGAAGATAAGATTACTGGTCGAGTCCCAATCGTACTCGATGTCTTTTGCAGCCGCAGATGGAATGACAGTAGTAGCCATCATGACGGCAGCAGCAGCCGTTGAAACAACACGTTTCAGCAGCGTGCGAATTTTACTTTTAAACATAGAATCTCTCTCCTTTTTTGTATTTTTTATGTCAACTCCTCAGCCT
>DBEZOM010000208.1:0-6767 GCA_048252855.1 Ruminococcus sp. | reverse complement strand
TGATGAGCAGCGGCTTTTTGAAGAAATTCGAGCCTTTTTATAAGGCGCATAAAGAGATACTGCTCTACCTGCTCTTTGGCGGACTTACCACGCTGGTCGGCATAATCTTTTTCGCAATACCCGCGAAGCTTATCTCGCTGCCCGAAGCTCAGCTTTTTGGGCACAAGATAAACCTTACCGTGCAGGTCGCGAACGTGATCTCTTGGGTGTGCGCGGTGACATTTGCTTATGTTACCAACCGCACATGGGTGTTTGAGAAAAAAGCCCACGGCTCGGCGGCGGTGGCGGGCGAGTGCGCAGCCTTTTTCGCAGGCAGGTTCTTGACGCTGGTGATAGAGAACATACTGCTCAACATCACGGTAGACAGCCTCGGCATGGGCGATATTCTCGCGAAGATACTGGTTTCGGTAGTTACCATTATCCTGAATTATATTATAAGCAAGCTTTTTGTATTCCGCGGAGATAAAAAACCTGCTTAAAATCATGAGGTGACCTTTTTTATGAGTACGATTTTGACCGATGAATACAGCTACATATTATTTATAGCCGTTATTCTGCTTTCGACTAAGCTGCTGGGTCTGCTGACGCAGCGCTTCAATATGCCGCAGGTGGTCGGCGCGCTGGTGGCAGGCGTGCTTATGGGCCCTTCCTGCTTCGGGCTGGTGCAAAAGACCGAATTCATCACCCCCCTCGCCGAGCTTGGCGTAATAGTGCTGATGTTTACAGCGGGTATGGAGACCGACCTGAAAGAGCTTAAAAAATCCGGCGCGGCTTCGTTCGTAATAGCGATGTGCGGCGTGCTCGTGCCGATAGGCGGCGGCTACCTGCTCTCGCGCATATGGGGCATAGGTACTGACAGCTCCGGCAATATGGCTTCGGCATTTTTACAGCAGATATTCATAGGCATAATTCTCACCGCTACTTCTGTAAGCATAACGGTAGAAACGCTCAAAGAGCTGGGCAAGCTAAAGACCCGCGCGGGCAGCGCTATACTCGGCGCGGCGGTAATAGACGATATACTGGGCATAGTAGCCCTCACCATAATAATGTCTGCCGGCGGCGGCAGCGGCGAGAACGGCGGCTCTATCGGCATAGTTCTGCTGAAAATACTCGGCTTCTTCGCGGTAGCGGTGCTCTCGGCAGTGCTCTTCCACATCGTATTCTTCAAATGGCGCGCGCATGATAAGAAAGACCTTCGCCGCCACACAGTTGTCTGTTTCGTATTCTGCCTGCTGCTTTCGTGGATGGCTGAGGAATTTTTCAGCGTTGCGGATATTACAGGCGCATTCGTAGCAGGTCTGGCGCTTTCGGGTATGCCGACTACCAGCTACACCTCCACCAAGTTTGAAACGGTATCGTATATGCTGCTCTCGCCCGTATTCTTCGCGAGCATAGGTCTTTCGATGACCAATATCAGCATGAGCGGCTCTATGATAGCCTTCACCATACTGCTCACCGTTATAGCCGTTCTCACAAAGATAATCGGCTGCGGTCTGGGCGCGAAGATATGCAGATACACCAATAAGGAAAGCGTGCAGATAGGCGTAGGCATGATCTCGCGCGGCGAGGTAGCGCTTATAGTCGCCAACAAGGGCTCGGCGAACGGTCTGATAAGCGAAGAGCTTTTCGCACCGATAATCATAATGGTAGTAGTTACCACCATAGTTACCCCGATACTGCTGAAACTTGTTTTCCACGACAAGCACGCGGCAGAGCCTGCACAGGCGTAAATTTAACCATAACAGGCAGATCGTTTCAGATGAAGCGGTCTGCTTTTTGTATACTATTATAAATGTATAGGCGAAGTATCTGCGATGCTTATAGGGCATATCTGAGTATAAACTATAAGCATTAGACATTGCCGCGAAAATGTGGTATAATATAGTCGAAAAAATTTTTTGCAAAGGAGAATTTGTATGAAAAAAATATTCAAAGCCATGCTTGCGGCAACGCTGATACTCACAGCGGCGGTATTTTTCACGGCCTGCGGCAATTCGCAGACGGAGGAAACTTCTTCGGCAAGCCGTGCGGAAAGCACAAAAGCCGATGGCGAAAGCGCGGCGGCTGAGTCTGCGGAGGACAGCGCGGCTGAAAGCACCGAAAGCGAAGCGCCTGCCGAGAGCGCGGGCGACAGCGCGGAAACGTCAGCGGCGAACTCGATAATAGTGTACTTTTCCTGCACGGGAAACACCCGCTCCGCCGCCGAAGCGATAGCCGAAGTTACCGGCGCGGACATTTACGAGATAGTGCCCGCCGAGCCGTATACTTCCGACGATATTGATTACAGCAACGATAACTGCCGCGCGAACACCGAGATGAACGACCCCTCGGCGCGCCCCGCGATAGGCAGCGAAGCTATCGACCTTTCGCAGTACGAAACGATATACCTCGGCTACCCGATATGGTGGGGCACAAAGCCGAGGATAATCGACACATTCCTCGACGAATACGACCTCGCGGGCAAAGTAGTAATGCCTTTCTGCACGTCGGGCAGCAGCGGAATAGAGCAGTCGGTGTCTGAGATAAGGGAAGCCGAGCCGAACGCTGACGTTATGGACGGTCTGCGTGTGGCTGATACGGGCGACGGAAGTATCGAAAGCTGGGTCGGGGCGAACTAGATCTTGCAAAAAAGCGTGTACCGCAACTATCGCGGCGCACGCTTTTTCTATATCGTCTACTCCAGCACCCGAGTTACCCCCAGCGTTGGGTCAAAGCCTTTTTCGATAGCCGACATTCCGCTTTCGATAAATATCTGCTCTTTCGGCAGCTCGCGCGGGGTGTAACCCGTAAGCTGCTTGAACACGCGGTTGAAACTGCGTATAGTGCCGAAGCCCGCCGCCAGCGCCGCTTCGCCGATAGCCATGTTCCCGCGCGAGAGCATTTTTACCGCCGCGCTCACCCGCACTATGTTCAGGTATTCCGAAAAGGTCATGCCCGACATTTTGCGGAAATATTTGGAGAAATACGGCTTGCTGAAACACATAAACTCCGCCGCTTCGTCAAAGGTCATGTCCGCGCAGCGCTCTGAGATAAGGCTCAGCAGGTCTTTGTACGCCGTGCTCTCGCCCAGCTTGCCCGACTCCTGCGTTTTTTCGCCGCGAAATATCTCTGCCACCAGCGCCATCGCAAGCCCCGTGCAGACGGCTTCGTGGTACTTTTCGCCCGCCGAGATCTCTCGCCGTATACGCTCGGCAGTTTCCGCTATCGGATAACTGTTTTCCAGCAGGGGACATACCGGCGCGCGCTCGCCCGCTACCGAAGTTATCAGCTCTGACTTTATTTTCATCACCGTCAGCACGCTTTCGGCCTCCGCCTTTATGTAATGCACAGCCCCGCCGCGCACGAAAATGCACCGTCCCTCGGTAAGCTGATACACTGTATTTTCCGCCATTACCTCAGCGCATCCGCTCTCGGCGTATATCAGCTCGCTCTCCATATGCCAGTGCGGCAGATTTTGCAGACCGCCGTACCTCTGTACCGCCGCCTGCAATTTTCCCGAAAGCACGCTTTGTTCGTATTTCGCTATCATCGCATTTCACCTCTGTATATGATTATACCACACAGGTTAATAAATGTCTATAATCGGCAAACAAAATTCTTGAAAAAATCTGCGGTTTAGATTATAATACAGTTGAGGCAAGACCGCACAAGAACCGCCTAGCGGCTTTGCACGCAATCCTTGTGCGGTCTTGCCTTAAGCATTTGGAATTTTAACGGAGGGAGCAAATATCATGAAAAAATTATATTTTATAACAGGCAGTCAAGACCTTTACGGCGAAGCTACTCTCGCTCAGGCGGCCGCCGACGCAAAGGAAATGGCGGCGTACTTAGGCGAAAAGCTCGCTGACATAGCCGAGGTAGAGGTGAAGCCGGTGGTGAGAAACAGCGCCGAAGCGCTAGAGATATGCGCCGCCGCCAGCACTGACAGCGCCTGCATAGGCGTTATAATGTGGATGCACACGTTCTCGCCCGCGAAGATGTGGATAAGCGCGCTCAAAGCTCTGCGCAAGCCGATGCTCCACCTGCACACGCAGTACAACGAGCGTCTGCCGTATGAGAGCATCGACATGGATTTCATGAACCTAAACCAGTCGGCGCACGGCGACCGCGAGTTCGGCTTTATCTGCACGCGTTTAGGCATAAAGCGCGAGGTGGTCGCGGGCTACTACAAGCACGCCGACGTTATCGAGAAGATACGCCGTTTCGCGCAGGCGGCCGCGGCGGTGGACTTCGGCAGGGGCATGAGAGTCGCGATGTTCGGCAACAATATGCGCGACGTTGCCGTTACCGATGCCGACAGGGTAGAGTGCGAGATAAAGTACGGCTGGAACGTGAATTATTACGGTATCGGCGACCTATGCGACATGATTTCCGAAGTCACCGAAGCCGAGACAGACGCTAAAATGGCTGAGTACGCCGAAAAGTACGCGATGAATACCGACAACACCGCTGCCGTTCGCGAGCAGGCTAAGTACGAAGTCGCGCTTGATAAATTCCTCGCGCGCGAGAATATTTCCGCTTTTACCGATACTTTTCAGGACTTGCACGGTCTGGAACAGCTTCCCGGCCTTGCCGCGCAGAACATAATGGCTAAGGGCTACGGCTTTGGCCCTGAGGGCGACTGCAAGACCGCCGCGCTCGCCGCAGTGCTCGGCAAACTGGCAGAGGGCAGAGATGGCGCTACCGGCTTCTTAGAGGACTACACCTACGACCTGCCCGAGGGCAGCGAGGTAGAGCTGGCTTCGCATATGCTGGAGGTATCGCCCGTATTCGCCGCTGAAAAGCCCGCGATAGAGGTGCACCCGCTCGGCATAGGCGGCAAGGCTGACCCCGCGCGACTTGTGTTCGAGGGCGTTACCGGCGAGGGCATAGCCGTTTCGCTGATAGATCTGGGCGACCGTTTCAGACTCGTTTGCGCCGAGATAACACTTGTAAAACAGCCCGCCGCTATGCCGAAGCTGCCCGTAGCGAGAGTTATGTGGAAGCTGAAGCCCGATTTTGCGACAGGCTCGGCGGCTTGGATATACGCGGGCGGCGCTCACCACGCGGTAGTTTCCACCGCCCTCACCGTTGACGATATTCGCCTTTACGCAAAAATGACCGATACCGAGCTTGTTGTGATAGACGGCAAGACCGAGCTAAACGCTTTTGAACAGCAGCTCGAAATGCTCGATACCGTTGCGAAGCTGAGGAGGTAAATCATGCTGGAACTGAAAAATACATATCTTGGCATAGAGCTCGGCTCTACACGCATTAAGGCGGTGCTCATCGGCGAAGATTATGCGCCGCTCGCTTCGGGCAGCCACGACTGGGAAAACCGCCTTGAAAACGGCTACTGGACATATTCGCTGGAGGATATTCACGGCGGCGTAAGAGCCTGCTTCGCCGACCTCGCCGCAGACGTTCGCGAAAAATACGGCGTGCCGCTGACCACCGTAGGCGCGATGGGCGTTTCCGCGATGATGCACGGCTACATGGCTTTCGATAAGCAGGATAAGCTGCTTGTGCCTTTCCGCACATGGCGCAACACCACCACTAAGCAGGCGGCGGAGCAGCTTTCGGCGGCACTGGGCTTCAATATCCCGCAGCGCTGGAGCATAGCGCATCTGTATCAGGCGGTGCTGAATAAAGAGCCGCACATAGGCGAGATAGCGCACATCACCACCCTCGCGGGCTACATAAATTACCTGCTGACTGGCGAAAGAGCGGTAGGCGTGGGCGAAGCTTCGGGCGTTTTCCCCGTTGAGAACGGCGCTTACAATGCCGACTATATGCGCACCACTGAGAAAATGCTTGCCGAGCAGGGCTTTTCGCTGCCGCTTGCGGAAGTTCTGCCCCCGATAAAGACTGCGGGCGAGGGCGGGGCGTACCTTACCGAAGAGGGCGCGGCGTTCCTCGACCCGACTGGCACGCTGAAAGCAGGCGTACCGCTTTGTCCTCCCGAGGGCGACGCGGGCACGGGTATGGCTGCCGCTAACGCAGTTCGCGTCGGCACGGGCAACGTTTCGGCAGGCACTTCCACATTCTCAATGCTGGTGCTGGATAAAAACCCCGCCGCCGCTTACCCCGAGATAGATATGGTCACCACCCCCGACGGCGCTCCCGTAGCTATGGTGCACTGCAACAACTGCTGTTCTGAGCTGGACGTTTGGGTGAAGCTTTTCGGCGAATTTGCGGCGCTCACGGGAAACGCCATCGACAGATCGACGCTTTACGAAACGCTTTATAAGAACGCCATGACGGGCGACCCCGACTGCGGCGGCGTTACCTCCTTCAACTACCTCTCGGGCGAGCCTGTTACGGGCGCGGAGAGCGGCAGACCAATGTACTTCCGCCAGCCCGACGGCAAAATGGATCTTGCAAATTTCTTCCGCGCGCAGATCTACTCGGCTTTCGCAACGCTAAAGATCGGCATGGATATTCTCTTTGAAAAAGAGCAGGTAAAGGCTCAGCAGTTTACGGGCCACGGCGGAATTTTCAAGGTAAAAGGCGCGGCTCAGCAGGTGCTCGCCGACGCGCTCGACACGCCCGTTTCGGTAATGGCTACCGCGGGTGAGGGCGGCGCTTGGGGCATGGCTCTGCTGGCGGCTTACATGGTAAAGGGCAACGGAAAGACCCTGCCAGATTGGCTGGATAGCGAAGTTTTCGCGGATATAGAAAAGCTCACCGCCGTGCCCGAAGCTGAGGGCAAGCGCGGATTTGACGAATACATCAGAAGATACAAGGCTGCGCTGGCGGCTGAAAAATTACTGGGAGATGTGAAATAA
>DBEZOM010000207.1:0-5814 GCA_048252855.1 Ruminococcus sp. | reverse complement strand
TTCTGCTGTGATATAATACAGTAAACTTAAATTCGAAAGGATCTTACTTATGGAAATAAAAAATTACCCCAAAGGCTACTCAGCAGGTCCGGACGGTATCTACTATCACGGCGAGCATTTTTCAAACGCTCTTATAGAAATAACCGATTATTACAAAGTAAAGTCCTTGACGACAGGTGTCACAGGGGACTGCTATGTAGAAGTCGCATTTAAGGTCGGCGAAAAATCCTACCCGGCGGTAATTCAGTGCAGCGATCTTGAAAAAGCTATGCGCTTTATCCCTCGCAATGAGATCAAATTCAATAAAAGAGAAAGCACCTGTAACGATTTTTTGTCGGGAACTATTAAAGGGGCTATTCTTAATATGAAACCCGAAATCAGATATTCTCTTACCCAAGGGTATAATCGCTTTGAAATAGGTGATGACCATAATGCGCACTACGTCTTCCTGCTTGGCAACTGCATTATTGGCGATACGGAATGTATAGGCGTTGATATAGCACCGCAGAATGAAACCCTTGCAAGATTCAAATGCCCGCTGCCTATGCGGAATGCTGAATTTATGCCGTGGGTATCGGATTTTCTTGATTCAGATAATATACCCGGCGTATTGCTTATGGCGGCGCTTACGCCATTCATAATGCCGCTTATAGACGAATCGCAAAGAAGCAGATTTGAGTTCAACACTTACGTTTACGGCGATTCGGGTTCGGGAAAATCTGCGATAACCAAACTGCTTGTAGATTATTTTGAGGGCAGTCCAAATATTATAAATCTGCACAGCAATAAAAGCGAGATCGACAAGATATTCGAGTACAAGCATTGCTGCGTGGCAATTGACGACCTCTGCGGCACTGATTCCAACAGAGAAAGAGAGAATAACGAACAGAAACTTTCGGAAAATCTCAAACGTGTTCAAACTCCGGGGCAGATAGTCCGTGACGGCAAAAGGATCAAAAATGAAAGTATGCTTTTTGTGACGGGTGAATATCTGCTTAAAAGTTCAAGCACGCTGAATCGCTGTCTTGTAGTAAATCTTAAAGACCCGATACCGCCTAAGGAGATCAACAAGCTTTGCAGTAATAAAAATCAGTATCTTGAAATGGTGCGGTGCTTTATCGAGTGGGTCTGCAAAAATTATGACAGACTTAGTGAAGATCTAAACCGCAGGCTTAGTGATGTCAAAAATCACAAAAGCAAAGCTGCGAGATATTCGGGCTTTAACCGAAACTATGCTATAAAGTCATTACTGTTTTGCACCTGCGATATTTTTTGTGAGTTTATCAGAAGCGTTTCGCACGATGATATGACAATGATCACAAGGCGCCGTTCTATCGAAAACTCTATCGAAGCACAAATAGATGGCACATTGCGACACCTTGAAAACCGCAGCAGCGAATATGCCTCCTCTCGAAACATAGTCGAGGAAGCAGCCGCCGCTATTTTAAATTCACAAAACGTCTTTAATGATATTAAGGATTTTCGTAACGCGATATGCTTCAATGAAGGCACTCGTTATTACGATAACCAGCTTGAGGGAAGCTTTATCATCAGCGGCGAGGAATTGAGAAATATTTTTTCGTCAAGGCTTTCTGCAAAGTCCATAGGCGAAGCCCTTGCCGACGAGAACGTGCTTATTCTGTCGAAAGACGGAAGCAGAACATACCCTATCAGAAAGCAGGGCAAGTCGAAAGACAAATGGACGAAAAAGTTTTATCACATAAATGCCGATGCGCTAAAAGAGTATGCCACCTGTTCCGATGAAACGGAAGATAAAAAGCCTAGAAAGCGTGAACCAGGCATGTTCCCGCTGCCAAAACAGTATGGAGTCTGGAACAAACGGAAAAAGCAATGATTTAACTTATACATTATTTTCAAGACACCAAGGAGGTAAACGATTATGGATATGGTCAGAGAAAGGGAACTCAACGTCCCTATATTTCAAAAGCAAAACCTCACTATCGAGGAAGCCGCCGTTTATTCAAATATCGGTCAGCACAAGCTGAGAGAACTTACGGCAGACGAACGCTGTCCGTTCGTTTTGTGGGTGGGGAATAAAAGGCTTATCAAGCGCAGACAGTTTGACGAGTATATGGCGAGAGCGTATTCTATCTGAACTGCGAGAAATGTGAAAAGTGCCGACTGTTGGGAGATCCGGCGGTCGGCAAAATTTTGAAAGGAGAGTTTTATCATGGTAAAAAGGCGCAGAGACAGCAAAGGCATTATGCTGAAAAAAGGTGAAAGCGAGCGTGCGGGCGGTGGTTATGATTACCGCTGGACGCAGAACGGTGAAAGACGCGTGATATATGCACCTACCCTGCAGGAACTTCGTGAGAAAAAAGAGGAAATTTCCGCCGACGTTCTCAGAGGGATAAGGCCAAACGCCAGAAACCTCACTGTAAACGACATCTACAAAATGTGGGTAAGAGATAAAATGGGGCTAAAGGACAACACTATGCTGAACTATATGTATATGTATGAAATGTTCGTTGACCCCTATATCGGCAAAAGCAAGATTTCAGGACTGCTGTATTCGGACGTTAAGGGCTTTTACAATATGCTTTACAGAGAGCGCGGGCTGAAAGTTTCTACCATCGACAACGTAAATACCGTGCTTCATCAAGTGCTTGAACTCGCCGTGCAGAACAGGCTTATCCCCGCGAACCCCTCCGACAATGCGATAAGAGAACTGAAACATATGCACGGCAAGGAGATACAGAAACGTCAGGCGCTTACCGCAAAGGAACAGGAACTTTTTCTTGATTATCTCCGCAGCACGCCGCGTTATCAGCATTGGTATCCTGTATTTATTACGATGCTTTATACAGGTCTGCGTGTTGGCGAGATAACGGGACTGCGTTGGTGCGATGTTGATCTTGAAAACGGCTTTATCAGCGTCAACCACACGCTTGTTTACTACAAGCACGATACGAACAAATGTCAGTTCAGCATACACAAGCCTAAGACAGAAGCGGGAAGCCGCAGCGTACCTATTATGAGCGAGGTCAGGGAAGCGCTCGAACAGGAGAAAGAGTATCAGGATATAGCGGGGCTGAGATGCAAAGTTAAGGTTGACGGCTTTTATGATTTTATTTTTATAAATCGCTTTGGAAATGTACATAACCAGAATAATCTCAACAGGGCATTGCGCAGGATAATCCGTGACTGCAACAAAAGAGTGCTTTCAGAAGCGCAGAACGGCGAAAACGTCACCCTACTGCCCGATTTCAGTTGTCACACTCTCCGCCACACCTTTGCAACACGAATGTGCGAAATGGGCATAAACCTCAAAGTGATTCAAGACGTCCTTGGCCATTCAGATTTCAGCACCACGATGAATGTCTACACCGACGCTACAAGCGACTTCAAAAAGAAAGAATTTCAGACCCTTGAAAAGCTTCTCAAAGGCGGCAGCGCTGAATAACAAAAAGGAGATCACCGATGAATCAAAACATCAGTGATCTCTCATATGTTATCATATTTTTTTATAAGTTTCTGACCGATTGGCGTAAAATTGGCGTAAGCCGTCAGTCAGATCTGTTGAAAACCCTGCAAATTCAAGGGTTTATCACTCTAGTGTCTTCATCGTAGGGAACAACAGTACGTCTCTGATAGCCGGCGAATTGGTCAGCAGCATTACAAGTCTGTCTATGCCGTAGCCTATGCCGCCTGTCGGGGGCATTCCTATCTCCAGCGCTCTCAGGAAGTCCTCGTCCGTGTGGTTCGCTTCCTCGTCGCCCTGCTTTAACGCTTCCTCCTGCGCCGCAAATCTCTCGCGCTGGTCTATCGGGTCGTTAAGCTCAGAATACGCGTTGCACATCTCTCTGCCCGTGATGAAAAGCTCGAAACGCTCTACATAGTCCGGATTTTCCGGCTTCTTCTTCGTCAGCGGTGAGATCTCTATCGGGTGATCCATGATGAACGTCGGCTGTACAAGGTGCTCCTCTACATACTCCTCAAAGAAGAGGTTCAGTATGTCGCCGCGCTTGTGGCGCTCTTCATACTCTATATGGTGCTCCTTGGCCAGCGCTTTCGCTTCCTCAGTGTCCTTTACCTGCGCGAAATCTACGCCCGAATACTTCTTTACCGCGTCGATCATCGTCATGCGCTCAAATGGCTTGCCGAGGTCTATCATAACGTCGCCGTAGGGTACGCAGGTAGTGCCGCATACCTCCTGCGCTACATGGCGGAACATATTCTCAGTCAGATCCATCATGCCGTAATAGTCGGTGTAAGCCTGATACAGCTCCATCAGCGTGAACTCGGGGTTGTGGCGCGCGTCTACACCCTCGTTTCTGAATACTCTGCCTATCTCGTATACTCTCTCGAGTCCGCCTACTATAAGGCGCTTCAGATACAGCTCCAGCGATATTCTCAGCTTTACGTCCTCGTTCAGCGCATTGTAGTGCGTTTCAAACGGGCGCGCCGCCGCACCGCCTGCGTTGGATACCAGCATGGGCGTTTCTACTTCCATAAAGCCCTGTCCGTCAAGATACCTTCTTATAGAAGATATTATCTGCGAACGCTTTATGAACGTGTCCTTTACCTCGGGATTGCAGATGAGGTCGGTGTATCTCTGGCGGTATCTTGTGTCCTGGTCTTTCAGTCCATGCCACTTTTCGGGCAGCGGCAGCAGGCTCTTTGAAAGCAGCGTTATGCTCTTCGCGTGTATAGAGATCTCGCCCATCTTCGTTCTGAAAACAAAGCCCGTGATGCCGACGATGTCGCCTATATCGCCCTTCTTGTACTGGTCGTAAGCTTCCTTGCCGACCTCGTTCATGCGCAGATATACCTGAACCTTGTCAGATCTGTCGCGCAGGTCGAAAAAGCTCGCCTTGCCCATAAGTCTGCGTGACATTACTCTGCCCGCCACGCTTACAGTTATCCTGTTTTCCTCAAGAAGCTCTTTCAGCTTCTCTTCGTCGCCGCCCGCCTGCTCGGTAAGCTTCTGCTCCAGCGCTTCGTACTGCTCTTTAGCCTCAGCCGCGTGCGCGGTAACGTCAAACTTGGTTATCTGGAAAGGATCTCTGCCCTCGGCCTTCATTTCCTCGAGCTTATCCATTCTTATCTTCTTTAATATATTTATATCCTGCTCGGTCTGCTCAGCAGCCTCGCCCTCTGCGTTCTCAGCGGCGGGCTTGGTATTTACTTCGCTCATAGATGTAAAACTTCCTTTCAAATATTTACTTCGAGATCTCGAGAACCTCAAACTTCAGAAGTCCCGCGGGGGCTTCTACTTCAAATACTTCGCCTACTTTCTTTTTCAGCGCAGCCTTGCCTATAGGCGAGTCGTCAGAGATCTTGCCGTTATCGGGGTCAGATTCGGTAGAGCCTACTATCTGAAGAGTTTCCACCTCGTCAAATTCCAGATCGCGTATTTTCATTATAGAGCCTACCGAGATCTCGTCTACGGAAATATCGTCGTCGTCAACTACTACCGAGTTTTCGATGATATTTTGCAGCTCGTTTATGCGGGCTTCGAGAATTGCCTGCTCGTTTTTGGCTTCGTCGTACTCAGCGTTTTCGGAAAGGTCGCCGAAGGAGCGCGCCTCTTTCAGTTTCTGCGCTACCTCGCCTCTGCGGACGGTAATGAGATAATCAAGGTCAGCTTCCAGCTTTTTCTTACCTGCTTTTGATACTGTATTTGCCATATGAATACTCTCCTTATCTAAATTTTTATATTATCACTAATTAAGCGCATAACCTGCGCGTGCATACACAGATATTATACCATATCCCGCGGGATTTGTAAAGGGGTAAGCGGGCGCATTTTGTCAGGATTTTTGGGCAAAAAAACCCCCGTCGGGTAAGGAC
>DBEZOM010000206.1:0-4411 GCA_048252855.1 Ruminococcus sp. | reverse complement strand
TTTTGTAACACTATCGTAATGTTATGCGGGTGGTTTAATGGACAGTTGTACCCAAAAAGTTACCGTTGTAACCGTACTGTAATATTATCCGTCCAAAAAAACTCCCAATTCGGCCGAAAAGCGCGTTTTTGTCGGTTTTGCACATACTTTTTTCCAAATTTTACATCTGTAATGTCTGTAACCTTTTATCTCGTGCCGCAAAGCGCCCCCGCGCACCATATATAGCGTGAAATGTGCAGTCGAGAGTGTCAAAAATCGCGCCGCGAAAAAAACTTATCTGCTTTTGTACTTTTTAGCTTTAAAGGGGCTTGCAATCGCCCGATTTATATGATATAATAGATATAATGCGTTTATATGCAAAATTTTTGTGACTATTATTGAATTGGAGATGTTTTCCATATGTTTTTTCAGAAAGATATAGAAACTATGCCGCGCGCCGACATAGAAAAAATGCAGCTCGAGCGCCTGCAGCGTTTGGTAAAATACTGCTACGACAACGTACCTTTTTACCACAAGCGTCTGAGCGAGGCGGGCGTATGTCCTGAGAAGATAAAGACTCTTTCAGACATTCAGTACATACCCTACACCACCAAGGCGGATATGCGCGACAACTACCCCTACGGACTTTTCGCCGTACCGCAGAGCAAGATCGTGAGAATGCACGCTTCGTCGGGCACTACGGGCAAGCCTACGGTAGTCGGCTACACCGCGAACGACCTCGATTACTGGAGCGACTGCGTTGCGCGACTGGCAATGGCGGCGGGCGCTGACGAGAACACGATAGTTCAGATATGCTTCGGCTACGGACTTTTCACGGGCGCGCTGGGTCTGCACTACGGTCTGGAGAAGATAGGCGCTACGGTAGTGCCCTCCTCCAGCGGAAACACCGAGAAGCAGATAATGCTGATGCAGGATTTCGGCACTAACGCGCTAGTAGCTACCCCCTCTTACGCGCAGTACATCGGCGAGCTGGCTCGCGAAAAGGGCGTGCTCGACAAGCTTCAGCTAAAACTGGGTCTGTTCGGCTCTGAGGGCTGCACCATAGAGATGCGCAGCGCCATCGAGAAAACGCTGAACCTCTTCGCCACCGACAACTACGGCATGAGCGAGCTGAACGGCCCCGGCGTATCGGGCGAATGTCGCGAGCGCTGCGGTATGCACATCAACGAAGACCACTACTACGCCGAGATAATCGACCCCGCTACGGGCGAAGTTTTGCCGCGCGGCAGCGAGGGCGAGCTGGTAGTGACCACCCTTACCAAAGAAGGTATGCCCGTACTGAGATACCGCACGAAGGACATCACGAAGATAGATTACGAGCCGTGCGCCTGCGGCAGAACGTTCGCGAGAATGGACAAGCCGAAGGGCAGATCGGACGATATGCTGAAAATACGCGGCGTAAACGTATTCCCCTCGCAGATAGAAACGGTGCTGATGAGCTTTAAGGAGATAGCGCCGCACTATCAGCTTGTACTGACGCGTGAGAACTGCGCCGACCACCTCGAGATAAAGGTAGAGCTGCTGGAGCAGTACAGCTCGCTGCTGGACAACTTCCCCGCCCTTTCCGAGCTTCACGCGAAGATCACGAAAGAGATGAAGATCGTGCTCGGCATACAGACGAAGCTGACGATAGTAGGCTGCAAGACTCTGGAGCGTTTTCAGGGCAAGGCGAAGCGCATCGTCGATCTTAGAAATCAGTAAATATTTTCATAGGGCGCGGCTGTTTATAGTCCGCGCCTTTTTCATACCCACAACCAAAAAGGGATACCGCGCGCATAACGCAGTATCCCTTTGCTTATTTCAGTATATAGCTTTCAAATTACTTCTTGAAGTATCTGTCGTACATACCCTTGAATGCTCTGCCGTGACGGGCTTCGTCCTTCGCCATCTCGTGTACGGTGTCGTGGATAGCGTCGTAACCCAGCTCCTTAGCGCGCTTAGCCAGCTTGAGCTTGCCCTCGCAAGCGCCGTTCTCAGCCATGTATCTCAGCTCGAGGTTCTTAGCGGTAGAGTCGGTAACTACCTCGCCCAGCAGCTCTGCGAACTTAGCAGCGTGCTCAGCCTCTTCGTGAGCAGCCTTTTCGTAGTACAGACCAACTTCGGGGTAACCCTCTCTGAACGCAACTCTCGCCATAGCAAGGTACATACCTACCTCGCTGCACTCGCCCTCAAAATTCTCTTTCAGACCCGCGATGACCTCAGCGTCAAGACCCTGAGCCGAACCAACCTTGTGGTCGTCAGCCCATACCAGCTCTGCCGATTCCTCTATCTTGTTGAACTTAGAAGCGGGCGCTTTGCATACGGGACAGACCGCGGGAGCAGCCTCGCCCTCATAGATATAACCGCATACGGAACATACAAACTTTGCCATAATGTTTTTCTCCTGTTTTTTGGATTTTAGTATCTGTTGTTTTTTCTTCATTTTTATCGGTTTTCTTTACCGTGATTAAAGTATACCATATTGGTGTACGTTTGTCAAGCAGGTTAGCATATGCTTTTCTGTTAACTTTTTGTGAATTGATACAAACAGCTTACACACCCGCATATACAGCGAAAGGCAATACTTTTCGCAAGTTTCGCGCAAGCATTGCCTTTTATATATAGCTGTAAATTATGTTTTGAGCCCAGCCGTTAGCTTATCAGCTTATCATCCAGCGGAGTATCTCAAATCTCTTGCCCTCGGGCACGGTAACGGTAACTTCGTGCTTGCCCTTTTCGTCGAACGAAACTATTTCGTCGTTGCAGGCGTAATCGCCCCAGCCGCCTGTAAAGTCAGCGTTTATCTCAGCGCACTCAACGCCGTCGATGGTAACGGAAGCAGTGCCGCTCTTGCCGTCTACGGTCTTGTAGTACAGCATACCGAGGTTCTTGAATTCCATCTCGAAAGTAACAGAACCGCCGTTTGAAGCAGCCCAGCCGTCCTGGAAGTTCCAAGGAGAAGTCTGCTCGGTGAAAGCGCCGGCGTCCTTTACGGTGATTATCTTAGAATTTTTGTCCTCAAGAGTAGCGTCAGCGTACTTATCGCCTGTGGGCGATTCGATAGAGGTATCGAAAGCCTTAGCTTCGGTATCGGCGCTGTCGATATTGTCCTTGATTCCGCCTACAAAGTTTTCGAGCATCTGAGCGAGCATCTTGTGACCGTCGTCGTTCGGGTGGATATTGTCAGGCGAAATGTCAGTCCACTTGATGTTGCCTGCCTCTACCTCGGGCAGTACGGCGTCGTGATAAGAGATTATCGGAACATTATAATACTCGCCGATCTCAGAATGTACGTTCTGCGGGCAGGTGCCGTCCTCCATAGTCATCTCTACGAGGATAACTGCGGGGTTGTTAGGCTGCGCAAGGCACTTTCTGATAAGACTGTCCATAGTGGTCTTATAGAAATCATTGTCAACGTCATTGATGAACTCGATGAAGATGATGTCGGGGTTATCGGCAAGAACTTCGCTGTCTACGCGGTGTACGGCGAGGTAAGAATCGGTAGCGCCGATACCTGCGTTAGTGCCTACTACGAAGTAGCTGATGTTTTCCTCCCACCAAGAGATGAACTGCTTAGTGTACTGGTTCTGGCTGGAAGAAGCGGCAGAGCCAGCAGTGATGGAGTCGCCGAGGAAAGCCACCTTAGTAGCCTTTTCAGTTTTCTGCGAAACTTCGAGCGAGTCGTCGTTAGCAACGTCGAGAGCTTCCTTTATTTTGGAAGCAAGGCGAGAAGTATCGCCCTCATTGAGCACCGATCTGGTCAGCATATTATTCGTAGCCCCCTTAGTAACGTCGATAGCGCCGTCGTTCACGGGCGCTTTCAGCTCTGCCGCGGAGTCGGTATCAGCAGCAGAAGCGTCGTCAGCGGCAGAATCAGCAGTTTCCGCAGCCGAAGAATTAGTGTCAGCCTTGCTCTCGGAAGAGCTGTCGTCGCTGCCGCAAGCGGTAAAGCAAGCAGCGGCAACTGCGAGCGAAAGCACAGCCGCTAAGATCTTTTTAGTCATAGCAAGATTTTCCTTTCCCAATAATAATTACAATAAAAAGTTGTATCAATACACTAATTATATCACAAACATTCCACAAAATCAAGAGGAAACGAAAATTTTCGCAAAGCGCGTCTTTTCGCGCGTTTGACAAAATTCTACAAGTATGCTATAATAGGTTCAAGGCGTACTGCACAAAAACGGTAGGCGGTTCAATTCTATCCTCCAGAGATGGAGGTGAGCAAGTATGAGCGCGGAAACAGTAGTAGCAATACTAACGTTGATCGTTAACATAGTCGATTTAATCTTCGACATTTGCAACAAAAAGAAATAACCGCCCCACCTTCCAAATAGGGCGATTATTTTTATAAATAAGACAATCTTTTGGAGGAGAACCGCTTACAGCAGTACGCCTCTTGTTATCTATATTATACCACGCCGAACGCGGT